>JAGVTM010000483.1 GCA_019136785.1 Chloroflexota bacterium
TTTGATAGCAATGAACATTAGCCAGGCATCTATCCTCCTGATTGAACCCGATCCCGCCCAAACAACGTTGGTCAAAGAGGCATTGGCTCCGCTGGGTTGCGCCATGACCGCCGCGGCAGATTTAGCCGCCGCCGCCGCTTGCCTGGAATTGCAGGATTACGATTTGATCATCCTGGGGGCGCAACTGAGCCGGCAGTCGCCTTCGCTTTTGGAACCGTTGTTGGCGCGCCACGCCCGCAAACCCCTGATCCTCTTGGGAGAAGCTGCCGTGGCTGCCGCTACGGACGCCCTGACGGCAGCGCTGCCGCCGCTGTCGCCCACGACGGCCCCCTGGCTCTTGCCGTTGGCGCAGCAGCTCTTGGGACGGTGGCAGGAACGCCAGCAGCTCCCAGGCGAGCATGGCCCAAGACGCCATTTTGAAGAGCTGACCGTCTTGCACGCCGTAGCCACCATTTGCGCCCAGGTGAACAATGAAGACAGCCTGATTGAACAGGTGACGCAAATTATTGGCGATAACTTTTATCCTGATAATTTTGGGTTCCTGTTGGTAGACAAAACAGCCCAACTCTTACGCACACACCCCTCCTACCGTCCTCGCCAGCCTGCGGGCCTGGAAACGATTCCTATGGGGCAGGGCATCACCGGCTATGTGGCGGCCACCGGTCGCTCCCTGCGCCTGCACGATGTCAGCCAACACCCCGCCTACTACAGCGGCGATGCCCGCACCCGCTCCGAAGTGTGCGTCCCTTTGAAAATTGGGCAGCGCGTTTTGGGCGTGATCAATGCCGAAAGCGCCCAATTAGCCGCCTTCACCGCGGCTGATGAACGCTTGTTGGCTACCTTAGCCAGCCAGTTAGCCATTGCCATTGAACGGCTGCGCCGCGAAGCCAGCGAACGGCGGCAGGCGCAGCAGTTAACGACCATTTATGAAGTGGGCCGGCATATCAGCTCTATCCTGGATGTAGATATGATCCTGGCGGAAGTTGCCCGCCTGTTGGCGCAAAGGATGGGCTACTACAATGCTTCCATTGCTTTCTGTCAGGGCGATTATCTGATCTTTCGCGCTGGCTATGGCGGTTATGTGGATGGACAAGGCTTTGTTTCCGACGCCAACCCGCGCATTCAGGACGATGTGCTGGCCCAGGTGGTGCAAGAGGGTCGCCCGCAGCTTATTCCCGATGTGGGCGCTCTGCCACACTTCAAGCCATACTACCGCCTGCCCCATATTCGTTCCCTGCTAGGCGTGCCGCTGCGGGCGAAGGATGAAACCATTGGCTTGTTAGCCGTCAGCAGCGACCGCCCCTATGGCATCACGCCGGGCGATGCTGCCCTGTTGGAAATTTTGGCTGACCAGGTTGAGTCTGCCATGTACAATGCCCAGTTGTATCAGGAATCGCAACGGCAGATGCGCGAACTGGCCGGACTCTATGAAACAGCCCTGGTAACAGGGGGAACCCTTTCGCCCAAAGAGTTGTTTCAGCGACTTTACCAGCAGGTTAAACAGTTGTTGATGCCCGATATCTTTCTGGCGGTGACCTATCTGGAAGCCAGCCAGGAATTGGAAATAGTGGCGGCGGTGGAAGAAGACGCGCCTATTGGCGAATGGGTGGGGTGGCGGCTGCCGCTGGCAGCCGGCGGTCTGACAGGCTGGGTCATGCGCCGCCGGCAAACGCTGCTCATTGGGGACATGGAACAGGAGCCGCTGCCGGCAGAACCCCGCCGCATTCTACAGCCAGTACGATCCTGGTTGGGTGTGCCCTTGATGGTGCGGGAATGGCTCATCGGCGCTTTTTCCCTGCAATCTTTCCAGCCGCACGCCTTCACGCCGGCTGACCAGCGGTTTGTGGAATCGCTGGCTAATCAAGTGGCGGTGGCTCTGCAAAACGCCCGTCTGTTTGCGGAAACGAACCGCCGCGCTCGCCAACTGGCCATCTTAAACCAGTTAGCCCGCGAGATGGGCAGTTTGCTGGACGTCAACGAAATTGCCGGTCTGGTTGCCCATCGTCTGGTAGAGGGTTTCGGATTTCTGGCTGTGGCGGTGTTTACGCGGGATGAAACCCTGAACGAATTATGTCTGCGCGGAATTGCCGGCTTGTATTCGCCCCATTTGCAGCCGCTCGTTTATCGCCATTTCCTGGCAGACCAGGAGAAAACGCCCGGCGATATCCTTTGCCAGGCCGTCTACAGCGCTGCCCCCACGTTAGCCAACGAGGCTGCCCCTGCTGCTGCGAACTGGCAGTCGCCCATTCCGGTGGGGGCGGAACTGGCTCTCCCCATTATGGCGGGCGAGCGCGTGATTGGCGTGCTGAAGGTGGATGGCAACTCTTTCCACGCCTTCGACGACAGCGATATGGCTCTGCTGAGCACCGTCGCCGACCAGTTGGCGGTAACCATCGAAAAGACACGCCTGTTCAAAGAAACGCAGCGGCGCGCCAATGAATTGGAAATTCTGGCGGAGATTTCGGCGCGTCTGCGTGCGGCGCGCTCCGTTGACGAAATCCTGCCCGTCATTTTGTCTAAATCCATCAGCCTCATAGGCGGCGTGCAGAGCGCCGTCTTTTTGATAGACCTGGAAACGGGCGACCTGACGCTGCGCGCCCGCTATCCCGCCCATAAATTTGGTCCAGGACGACGCCAGACATTACAGGAAGGCATCACCGGTCAGGTGGCGCGCACGGGCGAAATACATATTTCCCCGCATATTCAGGCGGATCCCCTTTTCCACCCGGCCAGCGGCGATGAGGCATATTTTGAGGAGTTGGTGACGGCGATTGCCTTGCCCCTGCGCGCCGAAGCCCAGGTGATCGGCGTGATGCATCTGGCGCTGAATGTCTCACACACCTTTAGCGATGAGGAACTGCGCATTCTGACGGCTGTCGCCGAAATAGCGGGCAGCGCCCTGTATCGGGCCATGGTGCTGGAAACGTTGGAACATCGTGTGGCTCTACGCACCCAGGAACTGGCGCAAGCCAATGAGCGATTGCAGGAAATGGCCCGCATTCGCGCCAAATTTGTGGCGGACGTTTCCCATGAACTGCGCACGCCCATTGCCAATTTGATGCTGTATCTCGACCTGATGGAACGGGGCACGCCTGAAAAACAGAGCCGGTACCTGTCTGTGCTGCGCGAAGAAACAAAGCGACTGACCAAAATTATTGACCCTATCTTGAATTTTTCTCAATATAGTCTGGAGCAGCCGCCATTGCGCCTGACGCCGCTCAACCTCAACGATATTGCGGCGCAGGCCGTGGCCCAATATCGGGCTGCCGCTGCCCATCATGGCGTGACGCTGCACCTGGTAACCGATCAGACGCTGCCTCTGGTGCAAGGAGATAATGAACAGTTAACCAGCGTGGCGGCTAATCTGGTGGCCAATGCCGTCAGCTATGCGCGACGCGGGCAGATAACGGTGACCACATTTGCCAGCGCCAATCGTCAGGAAGTTTGCTTGCAAGTGCAGGACGAGGGCATGGGTATTGCGCCCGTGGATCGTCCCCATTTGTTTGAGCAGTTTTATCGCGGGGAGCAGACCAGCCAATCGAATATTCCAGGCGCGGGGTTGGGATTGACGATTGTGCGCCATGTGGCACAGCAGCATGGGGGGCGCGTTGAAGTACAAAGCGAGGTGGGACAGGGGGCTACTTTTCGGGTGTGGCTGCCGGCGCTCACCCTCTAGCGCCAGGCACGGGGCGAACGGTCTTGCTAGACGATTTTTGGGTCTTGCGCGCAGGTCATCGGTCTTTCTGCGTGTGTGCGCGGGGAATTGGGTCAGGGGTGATCCAAGGGGAACTTTCCCGTGGCTGCTGGCGTCTCAAGAGCAGATTCACATTTCCAGATTGGTTCAATCTCGCCGGTTGAACCAATCTAAGCTCTGGAGAGAGAAGCAATGAAGAAGATGCTGTTTGTTTTATTCTGCTTGTTGGGGTGGGCGCTGCCGGCATCCGCCCAGGAACCCCTCCCCCCCATTATTCCGCCTGAGCCCCCTATCTGGCATTTCGACGGCTTGCGCATTGCCCACCAGCGCGTTAACGTGACCATCGCCGACCAGGTCGCCGTTACTCACATTGACCAGTTGTTCGTCAATGACAACGACTGGGTGCTGGAAGGAACCTACCTGTTCCCCCTGCCGGCAGGCGCGGCGGTCTCCCAGTTGACCATGTGGGTGGATGGCATTCCCATTGAGGCCAAAATCCTGGCAAAAGAAGAAGCCCGCGCCATCTACGACGAGATTGTGCGCCAACTACGCGACCCCGCCCTGCTGGAATACGTGGGCAGCAGCGCCATTCAAGCCAACGTATTTCCCATTCCCGCCCACGCCGAACGCCGCATTGAGATCGAATACAGCCAGGTTTTGCCCGCCGACAACGGTCTTATCCACTTCACCTATCCCCAATCCACTCACCTCTACACCAACACCCCCCTGGACGAGCAAAGCATCCGCGTAGAACTGGCATCCCCGGAAGCGATCCGCGCCATTTACTCCCCCAGCCACGCCGTTTCCATTGACCGCGACGGCGAATTTCGCGCCCTGGTGGGCTATGAAGCCAGCCGCGTCACACCCGATCAGGACTTTGAACTGTACTACACCGTCTCCCCCGAAAACATTGGTCTGAACCTGCTCAGCTACAAAGAAGCGGGGCAGGATGGTTTCTTCCTGCTGTTGGTTGCCCCCAACGTCGAAGTAGACCCCGAAGAAGTGGTGGCTAAAGATGTGATTATTGTGCTGGACACATCGGGCAGCATGGAAGGGCAGAAACTGGCGCAGGCTAAAGAAGCGGCCCGCTACGTCATTGACCACCTGAACCCTACAGACCGCTACAACATCGTCACGTTCAGCACCGGCGTGCGCTCCTTTATGCCTGAATTGACGTCTGTCGCCAGCCGCGTAGACTACGCCGGCTTTATTGAAAACCTGGAAGCCGTTGGCGGCACGAACATCAGCCTGGCCCTGTTAGAAGCGGTCGGTCAGGCTGACGCCGAACGCCCCCTGACCATCCTGTTCCTGACGGATGGCTTAGCCACCGAAGGGATCACCGACACCCCGAATCTATTGGACGCCATTGACCAGGCGGCTCCCCGCAGCGTGCGTCTGTTTGCCTTTGGCGTTGGCGACGACGTAGATACCATCCTGCTGGACAGCCTGGCGGCAAACCATCGCGGCGCGACCACTTATGTGCGTCCCAATCAAGCCGTGGATGAGGCGGTGAGCGGTTTCTACGCCAAAGTGAGCACGCCTGTGCTGGCGGACGTCAGCCTGACGGTGGATGGGGTGGTTGTGGAGCAGTTGTACCCGGCGACGCTGCCGGATTTATTTGCCGGCACACAGCTCATCATCGTTGGTCGTTACCGTGAAGGCGGGCCCGCCGCCATCACCCTCAGCGGTCAGGTCAACGGCCAGCCGCAAACCTTCACCTACAGCGACAACCTCTTCCGCGACAGCGGCGGCGACGCCTTTATCCCTCGCCTGTGGGCTACCCGCGCCATCGGCCACCTGCTCAACGAAATCCGGCTGCATGGCGAAAACGCGGAACTGGTGCAAAGCATCGTCAACCTGAGCATCCGCTACGGCATCATCACCCCGTACACCAGTTACCTGATTGAAGAAGACGACATCTTCAGCCAGACCGGGCGGGAATCAGTGATTGAAGAAGCCGCCGCCAACTTCGCCGCCCCCAAAGAAGCCAGCGGCGAGGCAGCCGTAGACGCCGCCGCTATGGCGGGCGCGCTTTCCGAAGCGGAGGCGCCCATGGCTGCCCCTGACCTGGGATTGCCCACGACGGGAGGCGGCGCGACTGTTTCCGCCCAGGAGTTGGTGCGGCTGGTGGGCAGCAAGACGTTTGTGATGCGCAGCGGCGTCTGGACGGACACTGCTTTTGACGCAGACACCATGCAACCGCAGCCAGTGGCTTTTGCCAGTGACGCCTACTTTGACCTGCTCACTATCGTTCCTGAATTGGGGCAATACCTGGCATTGGGAGAAGGGGTCCTGGTGGTACATGAGGGGACAGCTTATCAGGTCATGCCTGGGGCTGACACTGCCCCTATTACGCCACGGGCCACCACGAGCAGCGACGAACCTGACGCTGTGGTCACGCCCACTCCCCCGCCTGTCACTGTCCCAGCCACGCCTGCGGCGGATGCCGGCATCTGTCCCGCTGCTCTTCTCGTCCCCCTTATCCTCCTCGGTGCCGGCCTGATTACCCGCCGCCGCTGGTGATCATGAGGGTAAACGGTTGGCAGGATGCAAACGCATCCTGCCAACTGTTTGCTAATTGCAACTTGTCTCTTTCCCGCTTATCCCCACAATCCCTGAAAAACAGTTGTCTATTTGGTACTTCTGTACCATAATATATGTGCGTTCTCTCGTTGTGCCCCGGCGAGAAGAAAGGCAGCGTTCTGTGATCATGTTTTCAGCAGCCTGCTTTTGCTGAGCAGTTCCTGTTACCTGCCACCAGAGTCAGTAAACGCCTTTTCACCCAAGTTCACATCAGCTACAACAATTCAGATATTAGGAGGATAGATGAAAAAGTTCTCTCTGTTCCTGGCTTTGCTTCTGGTATTGTCGGTTGGCCTGTTGGCGCAGTCCGCATGGGCCGGTCAACCAGCTACCGATGATGCTAATGTAGACTTTGTTGTTGATGGGCCGGCTGTCGGATTGGATGCGCCCGTTTTCACCCCCCCGACGGAGGCGCTGCTCTATGACAATGGGCCCCTGGTCAACTGCCCTGGTTGTGGCGCTGGTGGCGCTGACGAAAGCGTGCTGCAAACTGGCACACTCTTGATGAACACGTATGGTTGGGGCCACCAGGTCACGGCAGGCAATCGCATAGCCGACCAGTTTACTATCTCCGATGCGGCTGGCTGGACGGTTACCAGCCTGGTCTTCTATGCTTACCAGACAAATGCGCCTACCAGCCCTTCCCCCTTTACATCCGTGAATTACCAGATTTGGGATGGCCCACCGAACAATCCTGGTAGCACAGTAGTTTTCGGGGATACGGTCACCAACCGCCTGACCTCTTCAGTTTGGGCAAATATCTATCGGGTGTCGGAAACGACGCATGGGGCAACTGCGCGCGCTGTCTATGCTAATACTGTCAGTGCTGGCGTCAGTTTACCTGCTGGTACCTATTGGCTCGACTGGCAGGCAGATGGCAGCACTGCATACAGCGGTCCCTGGGCGCCGCCGGTGACCATCAATGGACAGGCGACGACGGGTGATGCCCTGCAATACATTCCAGCCTCCGGTTGGGCGGCCGCCATTGACAGCGGCAGCCTGACGCCGCAGGATTTCCCGTTCCTGGTTTATGGCGACGTCAATGTGCAGAAATATATTGACCTTTACCTGAATCCACAGGGAAGGTTAGTGATAGATGTTTGCACTGGCGGCGAAGCCCAGGCGCTGTTCTTGATTCTGATTTTAGCTAACGGTCAAAGACAAACCATTGGACCAATCAATTTGCCGGCAGGTTTCTGCCAGCCCATCGCCACCCAGTTTGTCCCCACAAACCCGCCGATTGTGGGCATCGT
>JAGVTM010000453.1:0-7523 GCA_019136785.1 Chloroflexota bacterium
GCGTTAATCAGCGTCCTACTTCTGCGCCAATCAGCGTCCTACTTCTGCGCCAATCAGCGTCCTACTTCTGTGTTAATCAGCGTCCCACTCTTCCAACGAATCAGGGGTTGTCAAAAACAGCCAGGCGCGGTGGTATTTTTGCAGCCGTTCCCAATCTTTTGCGCCCAGTTCTGGCAGGCGACGCATATCCATATTGTGCTGCAAATCAGCCAGCTTAACTTTGCGCGCCAGCGGGTTGAGCTTCAGACCGGCAACATAGGCTTCATACGGCACGCTTTCCTTCTCATGCGTCAGCAGCCCCACTGCCGCCACTACCTCTGGCGGAAAGCCTGCCGCCTCCAAATCAGCCAGCGTCGTCGTGCTATCCTCCACCACATCGTGCAATACCGCCGCCATCCGCTCCTCTGGCGTCTCCATCTGCGCCATCAGATGCAGCGGGTGCAAAATATACGGCTGCCCATACCGATCCACATGCCCCGCATGAGCCGCCGTCGCCAGGGTAATGGCCTTTTCCAATAAAGTGTTCATTTGTTCAGGCATCGTTCATACACTCATTCGCGGATGTGACCGTCGCCAAATCCGATCCATTTGTAGGTAGTCAACTCCTCCAACCCCATAGGCCCGCGGGCGTGCAGTTTTTCGGTACTCACAGCCACTTCCGCCCCCAGACCAAACTGACCACCGTCGGTAAAGCGGGTGCTGGCGTTAACGTACACGGCAGCGGAGTTGATCTCAGCAATAAAGCGGTTAGCATTAGCCCAGTTTTGCGTCAGGATGCTGTCAGAGTGTTCTGTACTGTGCTGCTGGATGTGGGCAATTGCTTCATCCAGGTCATCTACCACTTTAACCCCCAGGATCAGCGCCAGCCACTCCTGGTCAAAATCATCGGGCCCGGCAGGCTGCACGCACGCGCCATGCCCGTTGGCTTGCAAGATGCTCAGGGCATCGCCGGCGGCGCGTAGTTCCACTTTCGATTGCGCCAGACGGACGGCCATTGCCGGCAAAAACGCCGCCGCCGCCGCTCGATGCACCAATACCGTATCCAAAGCATTGCACACACTGGGCCGCTGCACTTTGGCATTCTCCACAATATCCACCGCCCGCTCCAAATCGGCGCTGGCGTCCACGAAAATGTGACAAATGCCAATGCCGCCCGTAATCACCGGAATCGTGCTTTGCTCCTTGCACAGCTTATGCAGCCCCGCCCCGCCGCGCGGGATAATCATATCCACGTACCGGTTCAGCTGCAGCAGTTCCGCCACGTAACGCCGATCCGGGCTGCCAATAATCTGCACCGCCCCCAGCGGCAAAAGGCTCTGTTCCAACGCCGCCTGAATCACTCCCACCAGCGCCAGGTTGCTGCGCCAGGTCTCGCTGCCGCCGCGCAAGATGGCTGCGTTGCCCGTTTTCAGGCACAGGGCGGCAATGTCAATCGTCACGTTTGGGCGCGCCTCATAAATAACGCCAATGACGCCAATAGGGATGCGCCGTTTGCTCAGGCGCAATCCATTGGGCAGCACCCGCCCCATAATTTCCATGCCCACCGGGTCGGGCAAATCAGCCACCCGCCGCACATCCGCCGCCAGACTGGCAATGCGCGGCTCTGTCAGCAGCAGCCGATCCAGCAGCGCTTCGCTCAACCCTTTCTCCCGACCGGCGGCAACGTCGCCTTCATTCTCCACCAGGATAGAGGCGGCGTTCCGTTCCAATTCGGCAGCAATAGCCAGCAGCGCCTTGTTCTTCTGAGCCGTCGTCAGCTTCACCAATTCGCGACTGGCTTGCCGCGCCGTCCGCCCCATTTCCACCATGTCAATCATCATTCGTTTTCCTCGAAGCGCAGTTCATACTTGAAGATCATTTCCTTGTTGCTGGCAATGTACAACGCGCCTGCCCGATCAAAAGCCAGGCCAAAAGCCACGCCATCCACCGAAAACCGGTATAGATAACGTCCCGAACTGTCAAACACCTGCACGCCCACCCAGCTATCCGCCACGTACACCCGCCCCTGCCCATCTACAGCCAGGTCGTTCGTGGAGCCAAACAGCCCGTCGCCCTCGCCGCTGTCGCCAAACTGCCCTAGAAACTGCCCGCCTGGCGAAAGCTTGAACACCCGCTGGTGAAAACCCTGGAAATCGCTGGTGTCTCCCAACAAATAAAGGTTGCCCGCGCCATCTACGTCCACACGCTCTACACTGGAAAGGCGCGGAATCAGCGCTTCTGTCAGGGGAATTGTCTGGCGCATCTCTCCCTGGCTGTCAAACAGCACCAGCAGGTCGTCGCTATCGCTGAGCGCCCAAACGCTGCCCTCGGCGGTAACCGCCACGTCGTCAAAATAGGCGGAGCGGTCGGCGGGGTAGCGAAATTCGCGCAGCATTTCCCCATCTGGCCCCTGGAACTCGTACAGATGCCCGCGCTGCGCCACGTAAACGCGCCCCTCGTGGCTGGCGCTGATACCGGGGATATATTGTTCCTCACCCAGAGACCAGAGAGAGAGGAACCTGCCGGCATTGTCAAACACCTGCAGCCGGCCACTGGCATAGTCGGCGGCGTAAATACGCCCCTCGCCATCCACCGCCACGCTGCGCACGTCGTAAAACAATCCCTGCCCCAACCCTTCCTCGCCAAAACTGAGCGCCAGCCGGGCCGGCGACGCCGGGTTAATCCGCTGCCACAAGGAAAACAACGGGCCGCCCGGCTGCGCCATGGCAATCGAGATCGGGACTATGGTAACGAGGACAATGAAAAGCCCCAAACCCAAACAGCCGCATCCGGCAAACGAGCGAGCCGCGGCTGCCTCCCGCACAGCAGGGGTAATTTTCACTGCTGGCGATGGGCGCAGGGCAGCCAACGCCGTCTGGATCGCCGCCACGCTCTCCCCCTGCGCCAGCATCTCCACCGCCTTCTCCGCCGCAGCCTGGCTGGTATCAAACGCCTGGCGATAGGCGCGCACTGCGCCTGCCTGATCCCCGGCCTGAATGAGCGCCAAAATACGGGCCAGGGCTTGCTCCTGGCTTTCCGGCGCAGGCGGCGTTACCGTTTCGCCGCGCGCCATTTGCTCCACCGCCGTTTTGGCATCCGCCAGACCCACGCCAAACGCCTGGCGATACACTTTGATGGCTTCAATCTTGCGCCCGCTCTCCAGCAAGGCGCGTACTTCGCTCAACGTTGCCTGCGGGTCTGTGGACATGATCACCGCCACCCGGCCAAACGCTGCGCCTTGCCCGCGCTCAAGTTGCTCCACCGCCGCCTTAGCCTCTGTCAGCCCGGCCTCAAATGTATCGTGGTACAACTTGATAGCCTGGATTTTCTTACCGTCGTGGATCAGTTCCGTAAGCTGCTGCACCACTGCCGCCAGGTCAACCACATTTCCCCGCAGCCCGCCGGAGGGCGAGGCAGGTTGGGCGGGTCGCAATCCCTCGGGCACAATGACAGAACTGCTGCAATACGGGCAGCGGACGATGATTTCCCGACCATCATAATCTAGCGGCGCCTGGCAAGCCGGGCAATGAAACGTTTGCGGCATAAACACCTCAATCTGGCAGTATCGCCTTTTCTAAAGCATCCAAAACACACCCTGACGTTGTCATTCCGAGCGGAGCGAGGAATCCCTACGGCGCCGGCAGACCAGGATGAGTGGGATTCCTCAGGCTATCGCCTTCGGAATAACAATTCATGTCGCCAAGGGTGCAACGCATAGGAAAACGCGCCGCACCCGTACAGTTACTACAATAGTATCAAATCGTTGCGGTGCACCACAACCGGGCCATACGTGTAGGAAAGGCGGTCCGGTATCTGATCTGAATGGCAGCCGGCAATCTGAGCCACATCCTGGCTGGCGTAGCGCACGATGCCCCGCGCCAGCGGCGCGCGATCGGCGCTCAGGATAGTGATGGTGTCACCGCGCTCAAAGTTACCTTCCACGGCGACAATGCCGGCAGGCAGCAAACTCCGCCCCTTTTCCCGCAACGCCTGCGCCGCGCCGGCATCTATGAGGATAAAGCCTGCCGGCATTGGCCCCGCCAATATCCACCGTTTGCGCGACTCCAGCGGCGTCTCCAACGCCGGAAAGCGCGTGCCCACCGGCTCGCCCGTGGCAATGCGGCTGATCACGTCTGGCGCCCGCCCGGCGGCAATCACCACATCCGCCCCCGCCCGCCGCGCCACGTCCGCCGCTTGCAGCTTGGTCGCCATACCCCCCACCCCCAACCCGCTGCGGCTGCCGCCCGCCAGTGCCCGCACCGCAGCGTCAATGTCGTTGACTTCAGGGATGAGAGCCGCCTGCGGGTCCAGGCGAGGATCCGCCGTGAACAGACCAGGCTGGTCCGTCAGCAGCAGCAGCAAGTTGGCGCTCGCCAGAATAGTCACCAGGGCGGACAGGTTATCATTGTCCCCCACCTTGATTTCCTCGGTAGCCACCGCGTCATTCTCGTTGATGATGGGCACAATACGGCTTTGCAGCAGCGCCAGCAGCGTGTCGCGGGCATTCAAAAAGCGGCGGCGGCTTTCCACGTCCGCCCGCGTCAACAGCATCTGGCCCACGTGCAGGCCATAAATCTCAAACAACCGTTCCCACACCAACATCAGGCGGCTTTGCCCCACCGCCGCAAAAAGCTGCTTGTTGGTCACCGTTGCCGGCACATCGGGAAACCCCAACCGCTCCCGTCCGGCGGCAATCGCCCCCGACGTACACACAATAATTTCCCGCCCCCGCTCGTGCAGCGCCGCGCACTGCCGCGCCAGTTCCACCATGTGCGGCTGGTCCAGCCGCGGCGTCCCGCCCGTCAACACGCTCGTCCCTAACTTGACCACAATGCGTTGGTACATGCTGTCACTCAACCATCCTCCCCGGCCTGCCGCTCCGCCTTAATCTGGCAATAGAGCGCCGCCTGCCGGGCATGATCAAAAGGGTAACGCTGGCTGGCCAGCCCCGCTTCCACTTCGCGGCAGGCCGCTTCCACCTGCTGTATCAGACTGGCCGGGTAACCCATGCGCTGCGCATTTTGTTGAAAATCCGCCTGATCCACCTGTTCGACAGAGCCGTCAAGATGGAGACGGTAATCCAGATCAAGGTCAATCCAGGTGAGGGTGGTGGGGGTGAAAGATGCCGGCATCGCCACATTCACATAAATCAAATTCGCGCCGCTCACCTGCTCGCCAATATGCCAGACATTATACCACCGGTTCTTAAAATAAATCTCCAGCAGCCCATCCGCCGCCGTCACCCACGCCCGCTGGCGGTAATCCCACGCTTTTCCCCCAGGCAAAGAAAAAAGCGTCACGCTCTCCGCCGTTTCCGCATACAGCCACGCCTCATACGCATCCCGCAGCGAGCCATCATACTTCCTGGAAACCACCCGCACCTTTTTCATTCCCTGTATTTCCCCTCTTTGCTTCGACGCCATACGCGGCGGCGCCAAAATGTAGGACAAACTGTCAGTTTGTCCGCCCCACGCCGGGAAAAATCGTGGCAATTCGCGAAACCTGTCCTGAGCATCGTCGCAGGATTCGTGACACAAATCTTCACTTACAATAGCATCAGCGTGAACTCTTCGCGCCCTTTGCGCCCTTTGCGTCTTTGCGGTGAAAAAAAATTCTGGGCAACTTGTGACCAACAGACGTAGACGCGAACTCAGTCCAAAGGTACACCGCAGCTTATCTTGTCTCTTCACTTCACAGTTGCAGCGATATTGGCGGAGCCAGAGCCAACAGTTAACGGCAGGTAAATCCGTGAGAATGCCGGCGTCCCGGCCGAAACCAGCGTGTCCGCCAGCCAGTTCAGATAGCACTCCAGGTTGGTGTAGCCAGACACGCCCGCAAACAACACCGACAGTTCGCCGCCGTTGTGATCTGGCAGGTGCGGGTCTAAGCCGTACTCGGTTTCCCACGTATCCGGCATCCCATCGGCGTCGCTGTCAGGCGGCGGCGCAGGCGGATTGGCGGGGTCGAAGTTCAAATCAAAGGCGTCATTCGCCCCCGGCTGGCTGTACGGGATGGCAAAAGCAAGCTGCCCGTCCGCCACCGCCGCAATATACCGTTGATCCATCGGATCGCGCGGAAATGCGCCCACCTGGTCAATCATATACGGAATGACCTGATCGGTTGGGGTGTAGCTGATGGGCGGAAAGTCGTGCCGCTCTGCCCGCCGCGTCGCCGCGCCCAGGTCAGTATTCGGATTGTTGCCTGGCGCGGGGAAGTCGTTGCAGCAGTAAGCCAGTTCGTAATCCAGGTAGGTGGGGTAGAGGTTCATCTGGTTGCCGGAGAGGTAGAGAGAATTCCCCGCCGCATCCAGAAAATCGTGCGCAATCATGCCAAAGCCAAAATCGCTGCGCGCCGCCAGGAAGTTGTTCACCCAGTTCAGATGCACCACGTAATCGCCCAAAGCCGGGTTGGCGTCCACGTAGCGCGTGTACCAGATATTGATGCCTGGATCCCACAGCAGATTGTTGGCAAGCTCCAGCCGCAGCGGATGGGCGGCGCAGTCGCTCCAGTCGGGCGGGTCGTCGGGATACCCGCTGGCTTCGCACGTAATCTCCGGCAGCCGCCCCCCCAGGCGATACCACAGGTTATGGTGAATCGAAAGATAATCCTGCGGGTGGTGCCCGGCGGAGTAATTGAGCAGCATCCCGCCATACTCCCAATGATCGCCTACCGTCTCGGCAAAAATGGAGTTCTGAATAGTCCCCTGGCTGGCCCAACTGATCTGCGCCGCTTCATCCACGGCGTTGGCAAACGAACTGTGGTCAATAATGAAGTTCTGTATCCCATCCAGCCGCAGCGCATCGTCCTGCGCCAGCCCATCGCCGTCCAGGTGCCACGCCGGGCGCGAGCGCAAATGGCGTACAATCACGTTGTTGCAGTCGTTCTGCTCAAAGTGACCATCGCACAATAGCCCGCGCACAATCACCCCGCCCGGCGACGTCTGCCCGGCAATGGTCACGTCGCCATGCACGATATTAGCCGTCGCCGAAATCACCCCGCTCACCTTAAACAAAATCGTGCGCGCCCCACTCTGCCGCAGCGCCCAGTTAAGCGACCCCGGCATCACCCCATCGGGATCAGCCGCCAGCGTCGTCACATACAACACCTGCCCACCCCGCCCCCCGCCGGCAATCGCCCCAAACCCCTCCGCCCCCGGAAACGCCGGAACACCCCCCACCGCCGCGCCCGGAGATGCCTGGGCTGCCGGCACAACCACCGTCCCCGCCTCCGGCCCCGGCGTAGAAACTGCCAGACATCCCAAAAGAAATGCCGGCAGCCACACCCCCATCACAACCATCCCAACCAGCGCGCGCCTGGAAGCAGCACAGACCTTCTTTGCCAAACGCCCGTCTCCTCCGGCCCGCGCCCACCACCCCCCAATTTTCTTCCCCGGCGCAGCAGTCAACCTGGCATGTTCCGCCGTCTCCGCATACCAGCGCGTCTCTTGCTCGTTGAACCACACGCCGCTATAACGGTCAGAAATTACTGGCGCCTGTCTCATGGGTGGTAAGCGACTGTCCAGAAATAAGTTCCCGGAGTCGAGG
>JAGVTM010000453.1:7532-9980 GCA_019136785.1 Chloroflexota bacterium
CGCCGGCTGAAGCCTCGACTCCGGAACGGAACGTAATTTTTGATTCCTAAGCGGCAACCTGACGGTGTGGCTCATGACGTTACCAGATGGTTTGCGCGTAAAAGTCGCGAATGGTTCTATCTGACGAAACAAGCGGACAACCGGCTAACACAGCCGTTGCCACAATCGTTCTATCCGCCGGCTCCCGGTGTTCCCACGCCAACGCCAGATTCTCCAACCAGACCGCTGTCGTGACTGCTTCGATTGTCAGCCGTTCCAGCCGGTTCAGCCGGTCCACGTAAGCATGTAACGAAAGTGGCAGCTCCAGTTTACCCTGTTTCACCTTCAAGCCAATTTCCCAGATCGAAATGGCGCTGACCACAATTTCCGTCGCCGGCGCAATCGCCTCCGCCGCCGGCGCCGATAACTTTGACGGGTCTAGCGTCCAATAAATGAGCGCGGCTGTGTCCACGACGATTTTCATGCCGTCTCCCATTCATCCAGCGTTGGTGTATCCAGATCCTCATAATAAACCACCTGCCCCTGCAAACCGCCAAACAACGCTTCCACGCTTTCGCTCTGTTTGATTGGTTTGATAATTAAGACAGGCGTGTTATTGTCAGTGACAATCAACGTCTCATTGCTGGCTTCCAGTTCGCGGAAAATCTTGAGCATGTTGGCTTTCAGATGGCTTTTAGAGACCGTCCTTTGCATCGCAACCATCCCTTCGTGACTATGGTCATGATAATAGTCATATTATAACAGAAAAAGCCAACCTTGCGCAATTAAACAACTGGAAAGGTGGTGTAAAGATGCTGCTTCCTATCGTAACGAATCAGCACCCCATCGCACCAGATTGTTGATGATCTATTTAGCGCTCTGTTGGTGCACCTGGTCGTTGCGGATGATGTGTTCCCAACAGTTGTCAACCATATTCATTTGCCTTGTTCTTCTGGTATCTGGGAGCCTGTTGCCGCACCCATCCGACGCGGGATTTGGCTCTACTGTACCGCAACTATAATGTGTGAGTATTTCAAAATAGCGGAGGCCAAACCGCGACTTACTCCTCCCCGACCTCAATGCCGAAAATCGTTGCCCCACTTTAATGAGTTTGGAGAAATTCGTCAGCCTTTTAGGTATAGTATTAGTTAAGGAATTCATTCCCTGTTTGATGAGGGGGAAAATGGGAGTGAATTGGAGACTTCAAGAACCAAATAGGGTTTAGTAACAAAAAGGAGTCTCCAAGCCGGTCTATTCTGGAATTTGGGCATCGTTCAAATCAGCTTGAACTTCTGCTTGACACTTTCAGAAATTTATGTACCAAATTCGCCAGGCGTTGAATTTCACCGGTGTTGGCGCGAAATTGGGGCGTTAAGAATTCTTCACAACCAAATAAAGTGTCAAGCTGACTTTCTGGGTTTTTGAACCATGTCGGAATTTGCGCTATTAAATCCAAACGGCTCATTGGGATTTCGCGGGGTCTGCCCCGTATGTGGGTTTGGAGTGGAGGCTTCAGCCTGTTTTTGCGGACATGTTCCGGCTAAAGCCTCGACTCCCCGCGAATTCCTGGAGAACCATCCAAACTATTTCCATCAATTCATGCTTGACGAGGCACTTGGGTTGCGCGTCATCACAAAAAGATTTCTGTATCCGGTTGGCGTTGCCAGATTTCCATAATCAGGAGGATTTTCATGAACCAGATTCACAGCTATTCCGTTCGTGGGCTAATTTTTTTGCCGTTTTTAGGGGCTTTATTATGGTTTGTAACCACTGCCCGTTTACAGACTGCTGACGCAGAGGTTCCAAATGGATCGGTGCCGGCTGCTCATATGCCGATAGCCACGCTTTTCAACTATCAAGGACTATTGCTTGATGCTAATGGGGATCCTATCAGTGCCAGCTTGCCTATAATATTCAGGCTGTACAATATGGGCACAGGAGGAACGCCTTGCTGGGAAGAAGCACACACAGTTTCTGCTACAAATGGCCTGTTTCAAGCGTTATTGGGTCAGACAGTCCCAATTGATGCAGCTTGTCTGGCAGGGGACGCTTACCTGGAACTGGTGGTGAATGGAGAAACATTGATGCCTCGAGAATTACTAACCAGTGTAGCTTACGCCGTTGAGTCTAGCACACTGGCAGCTGGCGCGAACACGCAAGGCTCGCTTTCACTAGGTGGCAATCTGAATGTTCAAGGATTCGACGTGTTGAATGTGGGAGATATTTCGGCAGATGCTGGCAATACGGTTCTAACTCTCAGCAATGAATATGGAACTGTTCAGGTGGTGTCTATAACCGATCTGATACTCCTTATCGATAGCGACAATAATGCCACCGGCTCATCCTTCCAATTGATGAAAGACAATGGTAGTGAGATCTTTCGGATCAATGAAAATGGCAGCATTACTGGTCATGGGCAACTGGATCTGACCAGCAATCCGCTCGTAGGCATTAGCACTCTGACAGCCG
>JAGVTM010000428.1 GCA_019136785.1 Chloroflexota bacterium
GGTAGCGCTGCACTTAATCGTGGTGGGTGTCAGCCCCGCCTGCGGCGGGGCTGACACCCATTTTAATGGGCAATTTTGGGCGCAGACGCGCCCAAAATTGCCCGTCACCGATGCCTTTTTGCTCGTTTTGCCGGGCCGCCAGGCGATTAAAGAGAGCACCACGATTTACTGGGGTGTTACCAGTTCCGTTGGCGTGATCGTTTTCATGGCGTTTTTCCTGTACGTACATAAAGAGCAAGAGATACGTACATCATGTAGGATTGTAGCCTGATTTTCCAAAATCGGGTTTTTCGGGTGGGCGATTTGGGAAAATCGCCGTACACAGGGCGTATGCAATACGCCCCTACGGAATGGGCGATTTTGGAAAATCGCCGTACACAGGGCGTATGCAATACGCCCCTACGGATCCGTCCGGGCGCTGATTTCGCATGGGCGATTTTGGAAAATCGCCGTACTGCCTTTTGCCAGGGGATTCGAGTATAATGGCAAGGCGTCCCAGGCAAGGATGGGCAAACAATTTTCGTAGTCGCGTGGGGAACGTGCATGAGCGGTCTGGCAAGCGAGACTTATCAGGAAATACGAAAGGCGCTGCTGGAATGCGGCGGTTTTGCCGACGCCGCCCAATTGCGAGCCATTTTCAGCCACCCTGACCTGCAGCCGTGGCAGTTTGAGGTTTCCCAGGAGGCAAACCTGACCGCGCTGGTGGACGCAGTAATCAGCCACTTTTACCGACGCCAGCGCACCGGTGACGAAACCAGCGTGCTGGCGCTGCTGCTGCGGGTGTTGAGCCAGCGGGTGTCCACCGAGGACGCCTGTCGCCGCCGGCTGTACACGCTGGCGCGACAACTTGCGCCCCACTTTCCCCCGTTAGAAATGCCGGCCCCAACATCCACTCCCGACCCGCCCGCACCCGCAGCGGTTGACCCGCCGCCTGGCCGCCGCCCACCTGACCTGCCCGCCTGCCCGTTTGTGGCGGGGCCCATGATTACCGATCCTCGCCTGTTTGTGGGGCGCAGGGAGGCGCTGCGCCGCCTGGCGGACGCCCTGGGCGGGGCGCAGCCCACCAGCGTGAACGTGGTGGGGGAGCGGCGCATCGGCAAATCCTCGCTGCTGTACCACTTTGCCCAGACCTGGGAACAGCGCGTGCCCCACCCGGAATGCAGCCTGGTCGTTTACGTGTCGCTGCAAGACGCCAACGCCCGCGATGAGGCGGCGCTCTACAGCGCGCTGGCGCAGGCGCTGCGAGAGCGCCCCGCGCTGGCGGCGCACCCGGCCCTCCTGGCGGCGCTGGCAACGACCGCCTGGACGCGGGAACGCTTTATGGCGCTGTTGCGGCAAAGCGCGCAGCAGGGATTGCTGCTGGTGTTTTGCTGGGACGAGTTTGAAGCGCTGTTTGCCCACCCGGATCGCTTTAACGACGATTTCTTTGACGCCTGGCGGGCGCGTATGAACGCCAGCCAGGTCATGCTGGTATTGGCTTCCAAAGACCCCCTGGACGTGTACCGCCGCAAGCACAGGCTCACCTCCAGTTTCTTCAACCTGGGCGACGTGCTGCGCCTGGGGGAAATGCCGCCGGAGGAAGCGGCGGAACTGGCGCGGCTGCCCGCCAGCACGGTGGCGGGCGCTGCGCCCGCGTTGGGGGCGCTGGAGCAGCAGATGGCGCGCGCCTGGGGCGGCGGGCATCCTTATTTGCTGCAACTGGCGGCGCGCTGCCTGTGCCAGGCGGGGCAGACGGGCAAAGACGCCGCCTGGGCCAGGGCGCAGTTTGACGAACAGGCGCGGCGGCTGCCACGCCGCCGCTGGCGGGCGGGGTTAGGGGGCGGGCTGCGGACGCTGTTTTGGGCGCTGCCGCAAAAGCTGGGACGAGGCACGCATGGGTTGGGGAGCGCGGTGGACGACGCGAAGAACTGGCTGGTGGGCGTGATCATCCTGGTGGTGATTGCCCTGGCATTATTGGGCGTGCTGACGCAGACGCAGTGGCTGGAACTGCTGCGCCGCGCCCTGGGGGGGCCATGACCGCCGAAACACGGTGGGACAGGCTGCGCCAATATGTGAGTGAGTGCGCCCAGATTGCTTATTGGGCTTTCTTCAAGCCGTACACCTTTGCCCGCTGGCTGCGGGACATCCATCCTGACCTGGAAGAAGACGACAACCCGTTTGAACGGCGGGCGGAGTTTGCCCACAACCCGCGCCTGCGCCGCTACGCGCACCAGGCGTGGTGGCTGGCGCTGCTGCTGCCCTGGCTGGCGTCTGTCCTGGTAGGGCTCATTTTCACGCTGCTGGGCGGCGCGTTTGCCTGGCAAGCCAGCGGGCTGTTCCTGTTGGGCTGGACAGCCGGAGTCGGAATCGGGCGGGGTTTTAGCAAAAAGTGGCTAAATCGTGTAGTAATTCTACTAGGAATAATGTGGGTTTTCGGCTTTTTGTTTGTCATCATTGCCCGCTTTGCCCCGGATTTCTTTTTTTTAAAATTTTTTTCTGAGGTAATAAACGTTATCACTGACAGCGGTCTCCCCCTGGAACCATTTCTTCTCGTGGCGGTCGGCGTGGCGGTCGGCGTGGCGGGCGGCGTGGCGGGCGGCGTGGCGGTCGGCGTGGCGGTCGGCGTGGCGTTCGGCGTGGCGTTCGGCGTGGCGTTCGGCGTGGCGTTCGGCGTGGCGGTCGGCGTGGCGGTCGGCGTGGCGGTCGGCGTGGCGTTCGGCGTGGCGTTCGGCGTGGCGTTCGGCGTGGCGGTCGGCGTGGCGGGCGGCGTGGCGGTCGGCGTGGCGTTCGGCGTGGCGGTCGGCGTGGCGTTCGGCGTGGCCTTTATCCTGAGCGTGCTGCGCGTCTGGTTCTGGCTGCCCGAACTGGCGTGGATGGCCTGGCTGGCCTGGCGCTGCCGGGGGGGGGGGGGGGGGGGCTGGCTGCGCCATCTGCCCCCTTACTACGACCAGCTCATCATCCTGCCGCTGCCCTTCCTGGCGGAGTTCATCAGCGACGCCTATCGGCAGAACCAGGCGGCGGCGCGGCAGACGATTGAATATTTGACAACCTTCACCAACCAGCAAAAAGCGGCGGCGCAGGCGATTACGGCGATCACAGTGGACAGCCTGCGGCGCTGCCAGAGCACGGGGGATATCGCCGCCCAGGCGGAGCAACTGGCCTGGATTCCCACGCCGCCGCCGCCTGCCGTGGGGCCCTGGCTGCCCCAATTCCTGGAAACCAGCCAGGGGGTGCGGGCGGCGGCGGCGGCGACCTCCGCCTACCGTCGCGCCCAACTCATGGGGCAGCAGGCGCGCCAGCTTCGCCAGCTTCGGGAAGCGCTGGCTTTCGCTCCCACGCAGCAAGCCACCGACTTTGGCGGCATTGCCGACCGCTGGCTGGCGCTGCTGGAAACGGCGCAGCGCACGCTGCAAGCGCAGGCGGCGCAAACGAGCGAAATTCCCCAGGTCTACCTGGCAGGCGCGGCGCTGCGCCCCGACCAGGCGGGCGACCTGTTCAAAGGGCGGGTGGACATCTTCCGCCGCCTGGAAGCGTTGATGCTGCAAGCGCCCCACCCCACGCTGCTGCTCTACGGCGGGCGGCGCACGGGTAAAACTTCCACCCTCAACTATTTGCCGCAGCGCCTGGACGGCGCTTTAACGCCGCTGCTGGTAGATTTGCAAGCCATGGGGGCGCTGGCCAGTTGGAAAGGGTTTGTGAATGAACTGATTGCCCAGATGACGGAGTCCGCCCGCCGCGCCCGCAATTTGCGTCTGCCGCCGCCCGATCAAGAATGGCTGGCGGAGGACCCGTTTGTGGCGCTGCGGCGCTGGATGGACGCCGTGGAAAAAGCCAGCGGCGCCCGCACGCTGCTGCTTTGCCTGGACGAATACGAGCGGCTGGACGAATTCGCCGCCGCCGCGGGCAGCCAGGCGCCGTTTCACTTTTTGCGCCACGTTATGCAGCACCGTCCGCGCTGGACGCTGCTGTTTGCCGGCGCCCACCTGCCGGATGAACTGCCCGCCCATTGGAGCGACTATTTGATCAACACGCAGGCGGTGCGCATCAGCGCCCTGAGTGAAGCGGACAGCCGCGATTTAATCCTGCATCCCACGCCCGACTTCCCCGCCATTTATGCGCCGGAAACGGTAGAGGCCATCTGGGAAATAACGCAGGGGCAGCCGTACCTGATCCAACTGGTGTGCCATGAACTGGTGGCCCGCCTCAACCAGGAACAGCGGGCGCTGGCGCTGCCGGGCGACGTGGAGGCCGCGCTGCCGGCGGTGTTTGAGCGCGGCGGGCATTTCTTTCGCGAGTTTTGGGCGTTAAGCCTGACGCCCGCGCAGCAGCAAATTCTGGCGGCGCTGGCGCGGCAGCAGCCGCCGCCCGCCGCCGCCCGCCCCGACCTGGAGGCGTTAATGCGCAAAGAGGTCGTAACGCGGCGCGGCGGGCAGTACGACTTCCAAACGCCGCTGCTGCGGCGCTGGGTGGCCGCGCGGCTGCGTCAAGGGGAATGAATGGGACGCCTCGTAGGGCGGGTTGGCAACCCGCCCCTGGGCAATTTGGAAAATTACCCTACAGAAGAGGGCGGGTTGGCGCCCCCCCTTGGACTCTCCGACAACGCCGTAAGACAGCTATACACCCGTTATCCCGATGTCGTCGCCGGGGAGAGAGACATGACCCATCCGGTAATCAGGCGGGCATCTTCGGGCGTTTTTTTCAGCCGCTCTTCCATTGCTTCCAGCACGTCAGCATCGAAGTAGCGGTGGCCACAGTTTGGACAGACGTGTGCCGGCACATCCTCAAAAATAAACCACTGTCCCTGCCGCTGGCGGGCCACCGTAATCAGCTTTTTTTTCTGCGGCTGGCTGGTATCACAGAATTCACAGGGGTAATTGCGTTCGCTCATCATTGCACCTTTAATCCACCACATAAGCCGTGATGACAATTAACAACCTGCCATCGTCGCGAAAACGACAAACTACATCAACTGGATTCTCAGCCACATCGCCGCGAATCGCGTAACGTGGCCCACGTGGATCATCTGTGTAAGTTGCATCCAGGTCGCCGTACAGCAGCACCGTCAGTATATCATCCAGGGTCAGATTATCCGCATCCGCCTCTTCCAGCGCATGATCGGTTATTTGATACTGCTTTTGCCGAACCGCCCGCCGAATGCGCCTGAGAATACCACTGCTCACGCTTTTTCCTCCTCAAACAAATCATCCCCTATCTTCCCTATTTTCAACCCATTACCTGATTCATGCAAGGTTGCTCTGGCTGTGCCCCTGAGCAGGCAACCAGCTGTGATTCCGAACCCCTTCGACTAGCTCAGGGCAGGCTCTGAACCTGTCCCAGGGGACAGCCCGAGGAATCCCCGCCGCCGTTGCGCATCATCTGTCTTGTCCCGCCAGCCGTAGGGATTCCTCGGAAGATGCTTCGGCAGCCTCAGCACAGGCTCTCGGAATGACGAGCATTGTCATTCCGACCCTGAGCCTGCCGAAGGGGAGGAATCCCTGCCGCCGTTGGCCGACAGAGTGTTAGGGATTCCTCGGAAGACCTCGGAATGACACGGACAAACTCGGAATGACACGGGCAAGCTCGGAATGACAAGGGGGACAGTTTGGCAAACTGTCCTACACGCCAGAAGCGTTACTTACGCCTGCTCATACGCCTGGCGTAGGGCGGCGATATCTATTTTGGTCATTTGCAGCATGGCTTTCATGACGCTGCCGGCTTTCTGGGGGTCGGGGTCTTGCAGGAGTTCGCCTAGCGCGGCGGGGATGATTTGCCAGGAGACGCCATATTTGTCCTTGAGCCAGCCACACATTTCTATCTCGCCGCCGTCGGACAGCTTCTGCCACAGGTCGTCTACTTCTTCCTGCGTCTCGCAGTTAACGAAGAAGGAGATGGCCGGGGAAAAGGCGAAGTGGGGGCCGCCGTTGAGGGCGTGGAACTGCTGCCCGTAGAGTTCAAAGGTGGCGGTCATGACGCTGCCTGCCGGCGCGGGCCCGTCGGGCCCATAGCGGGCAATGTGGGTGATGCGGGAGTCGGGGAAGATGGCGGTGTAGAAGTTGATGGCTTCTTCGGCCTGGTCGTTAAACCACAGGTAGGGGGTGATTTTTTGCATTGCATTTTCCTCAGAGACAAAGGGGGCGCCCATGTGCCGGGCGCAGCACGTGGGGTGGAGATTTTAGCCACGAATTAGACGAATTAAACGAATTTTCTGCGCCCGCGTGAGGCTGTTTTTTTGAAGCCCTGTCCTGAGCTTGTCGAAGGAATGGGCGGGTTGCCAACCCGCCCTACATCTCCGCGTGAGGCTATCTGCAGGGTGGAGATTTTAGCCACGAATCCTTCGACGATGCTCAGGACAGGTTGCACGAATTTAACGGATTTTTTGCGCGCCCGCCGCGTCTCCGCGTGAGGCTGTTTTTTTGAAGGATGGGCGGGTTGCCAACCCGCCCTACGGGGTGGGCGATTTTGGAAAATCGCCCTACATCTGTGCACTATTCAGGAATTCGGCCAGGCGGTCCCAGGTTTCGGCGGCGCCTTCTTCCATGCCAGAAGCCATCATGCCGTCGCGGTCTTCTTTGGAAGCAAACAGGGAGGTGATGGTCAGGCGGGTCTTGCCGCCGGGGAGTTCTTCGAAGATGGCGGTGTCTACGACGACGTGACCGGGCATGCCTTCAAACTCAAAGGTGCTGACCAGCCGCTCAGGGGGGACGATTTCGCGGTACTCGCCATGGAAACCGTATTCCGCGCCATCGGGATGGCGCTCTACATAGCGCCACAGACCGCCGGGGCGGACGTCCATTTTGTCCACAATGGTGACGCTGCCGCGCAGGCCCCACCAGTGGGGGATGATGGCCGGGTCGGTGTAGGCCTGGAATACGAGGGGGCGCGGGGCATCGAAGATGCGGGTCAGGCGCGTTTCGCAGTCTGAAGGCAGGGTCAAGGTTAAGGTGGAACTACTTTTGGGGGGCATATCATTTCTCCTTTTTTTGCGCTTCTTGTAGATATTCGTCCAGGCGATCAAATCGCTCTTCCCAAAATCGCCGGTATTGTTCAACCCACGCCGATACCTCTGTTAGTTTGTCGAGCCGCGCTTCGCAATAGCGTTCCCGTCCTTGTTGGTGGACGACGACAAGTCCACATTCGGTCAGGATTTTGATGTGTTTGGAAACGGCGGGCCGGCTGATGGGGAAGTTCTCGGCGACGCCGTTGAGGGTGAGCCGTTGGCGGGATAGCAGGTCCAGGATGGCTCTGCGGTTGGGGTCGGCTATTGCTTGAAATACGTCTCGTCTCATAATGTGTAACCGTTTGGTTACGTATATTATAAACGAGGCGGCAAAATAAAACAAGTGTTCTGATGACTTTTGGGGGGAATTGGGGAAATTGGGGGTTGTGCGTGGCGATCAGGGGTGTCCGCCCCGCCTGCGGCGGGGCGGACACCCGGGAGAGTGGGCAAATTGGGGGGCGGGCGCGCCCCCAAATTCCCCCAGGGGGGGCCCACACGCCCGGGGCCGGGGGGCCGCCCCGCGGGACCACACGCCTGCGGCGGTGGGGCAGCCAGTCGGTAACGATGTCCGCGCCCAGGGGGGAGCCACGCGCCTGCGGCGGTGGGGCAGCCAGTCGGTAACGATGTCCGCGCCCAGGGGGGAGCCACGCGCCTGCGGCGGCAGGCAACGGGCAACAGGCAACAGGTAACGGGCAACAGGTAACGGGTAATGAGCAGCGGAAAGGGGAGGGGCGCTTTGCCGGCGGCGGGGTGGACACCCGGTAGAGTGGGCAATTGGGGGCGCTGGCGCGCCCCCAATTGCCCAGAGGGGGGGCCCACACGCCTGCGGCGGTGGGGCAGCCAGTCGGTAACGATGTCCGCGCCCAGGGGGGAGCCACGCGCCTGCGGCGGTGGGGCAGCCAGTCGGTAACGATGTCC
>JAGVTM010000284.1 GCA_019136785.1 Chloroflexota bacterium
AGAGATTCTTCTTCGCCAATTCGCTTGCCCGACTCACGGTGATCGAGCCGGTAGGTAATTGGGTTAGCGCCCTGGGTGGTTGGCAGACCCATTTTGGTGACCAGCGCAGGGATCAGGCGGCGCATAGGAACGTCGGCCGGAAGTTCAACGGGTGTTTTCTTCGAGCCGGTCGGGTCATAGATGATTACTTTGACGCTTGCCATTTTTCTAGTTTCCTCCGAAATATGGGCGGAATCGTTTGCACTGGTCAATCCAGCAGGGGCCGACGATTCCAGAAAAGTTCTTACCATTACTAATACGTGAAAGTGAGAGGTAAGTTGCGCCGGGAAATGCCGCTGCAAAGATTACAAAAATCTCGAGGATTTTTGTAATCTGCCTGTCGAGCGGGTTGCCAACCGTCCATTACGCAAAAGACAGGAAAGACTCTTTATCTCCCGTCAGCTCCAGATAGACGCTTTCTCGCCCATGGCGGGCGCGGATAATGGAAAGCGGCGGCAGGTCTATTTCAGCCAGCGTGCGCTCCAGGAACTCTTCATTCCCCTGGATACGGTGCAGCAGCTGCATCTCCCGCCGCCCGCCGCAGTTGGGGCAAACGGCTGCCGTTTCGTACAGGCGGGCCATGCGTTGGAAAACGGGCGATTCCTGCCCGCACTCCAGACACGCCATGCCTGTCACCAGTTCAAACCCCAATTCCAACGCTGCGCCGCTGCCCAACTGCGCCTGGGCTATGCGCAGCAGGTCGCCTACCGTCGTTTCGGCGGCGCGCGCCTGCGGCAGTTCTACCACCGGCTGCATGGTGGCGTGGCTCATGCACATCTCTTTCACCGGGTATTCGGTCATATACACGTCGTTTGTCAGCCCATTGATCAACATCGCTTTCCCCGGCTGCACTTCCAGGCCATGCAGCAGCTTTAACGCTTCCTGGGTCTGGAAAGCAGCCACAATGGAGGCGCTGGTGGGCGTGGTAGGAACTTTGCCTTGCAGAATATTGTCCCGCGCCAGCAGCGGGCAGGAGTAGCGCAAATTGATGATCTGGTAATCCAGGTCGGTTAGGGTACATTCATAGCACGCGCCGCGTCCGGGCCAGAACACGCGCACAATTCCCATGAGTTCCTGAATAGCCCCATCCACCCAGGGCTTGTTGACGGCCCAGCTAAAACGGTTGATGGAAAGCCGCGCTTCGCGGTTGTCCAGGCAGCCCACGATCACGTCTACGTGGCGAAAGACGCCCAGCCCCATCTCAAAGTTGATATTGCCATGCCAGGCTTTCACGTTGACGTCTGGGTTGAGTTCTTTCACCCGCTCGGCGGCGGCGTCTACTTTGCGCCGGCCATTGTCGCTGGCGCGAAACAGCACCGAGCGGCTCAGGTTGCTGTCTTCAATGGTGTCGAAATCGGCAATCAACAGATTGCCGATGCCCATCAGGGCCAGATTTTTCAGCACCTCATTCCCCAACGCCCCCGCGCCTACTACCAGCACAGTCGCCTGGCGCACCACTTCCTGCTGCCACCAGCTAATGTAGCCAAAGGTGTGATAACGGTCGGTGTCGGGATCGGTGATGATGATGGGTGTAGTCATAAAGAATTCCCTCAGTGAAATGAGTCTGGTACCCCTTAATGTTGGTTGGTTGTTGCCCTACCCCTCAACAATGGCGCACGTGTAATCGCAATTGAGCCATGCCAGATGAAACTCACCTTCAGCTACGGCAATGGGCGTCGGGGGAAATGCCGGGTCAAGCACGTACACGTGGTCGTTGTCCATGCCTACGATGACGAGAGCATGATTGGTTGCCGTCGTCCAGTAACTCAGTTCCCCTGAATCCACAAATGCAATGACCGGATGCCCTTCCTGCAAATATTTTGCTATGATTGGTAATGTGGCTTCGCGGTATGTGACGGAAATTCCAAGCGAGGTCAGGCGCAAAATATTGCGCCGAGGCGCTCCCGACGGGGTAATGTCTAATGTTTTCAGCAGGTGATCATACGGGACTGATTTACCTGAGAAGGTAATAACCATGGCCGCGCATGCGGCCAGACAGTCTGATAGTTGCTCCTGGCTACGGTGTAGAACTGGTAACGATGGAATAATGGGTAGCCTGGTCATCAGCATTTTGCCTCATCTGGACAATTTCTTCGGGCGTGATCGAATGCGCTCCTGTATTGACATTGACATCTATATGTCCGACCTCGGCAACGGTTCCATAATGTGGCAGCGCCAAGACAACCGGAACACGCCATACGATTGGCTCGGTGATGACTAAGGTCGGTTTGCCTGCCCGCAATAAATAGCTGACTTCATCTGCCACAAACCTGCTGACGATGCGCTGCGCTGCCAGGGCAGAGAAGTTCATGGTTGCTGACACTTGCAGCGTGAATTGAAACTGACCTGATTGGGGCACTTGCTCAAAGACTGCTTCCATTTGGGATTTTCCTCGACGTGCAAATGACTAATCTGCTTTTTAGCGCCTTGTGGTGGGTGTCAGCCCCGCCTATGGCGGGGCTGACACCCATCGCCGATAAAAGATTATACCCTGTTTTACTGCCCGCGCAGGCGGGCGGCGGGGGCGGAGATGAAGTTTTGGGTGACGATTAGCGCCCCATCCTGGCTGTAGGCAATGCCCACGCCCACGTGGGTCCAGATGGGGTTGAGCAGGTTGCCGCGGTGGTTGGAAAGGCTGCGCGGCTGGTTCATGAAAGCGTTATGAATTTCGTACAGCCCCTGTTCCCCATGGCTGGCTTCGCCATAGACGATGCCAATGTTTTCGCCGCAAGCCACGTAGCGGATGTGGCTGCGGTCGAGCCGCTGCGCGGCAGTCGTGCCTTCGGGCGTCACGTGAGCCACGTACTGCCGTTGCAGCATGTCGGCGGAGTGCCCGCGGGCCACATCCGCCAGCTTATCGTGCCAGGTGAGGCGGCTGGTCGCCAGCCAACCGGGCAGATGCGCTTCCCGCGCCTGGTTGAGCAGGGCAAGCATGACCTGTTCCAGCCGGCGCAGTTCGGGGTCTGTCTGCGCTTGCGGCGGGGCAGGCGTTAAATCCGCCAGAGTAATGCGCAGCGCGGGCGCTGTAGGGATAGGGCGAACCGCCGCGGCGGGTTCCCCGGTTTCGTTGTCCCCTGTTGGCGTAACGCCAGGGGGCGCAACGTCTGCCGGCATGGCAATGTCTGTGGGGGCAATGATCACCACGTCCGGCATGGGTGGGCGTGCCCGCGCCAACCGCTGCGCCCGCGCAATATCTTCTTCGGTTAGCTGCAGCCAGTCGTCCATAGGCGAACGCCCAGCCTTACGCCCGGTATTGGCGGTAGAAGGGGAGTTTAAACTCGGTGCGGTCGGCGTTCAGCGTAATCGCTTTCCGTTCCACGTCGCCGCCCAGGTCGCGGGGCCAGGTGACTTCCACCTGGTAGGTCAGCCCTTCCGTTTCCTTGACCGGCAGTTCGCAGAGAAAGTGCCCGTCGGCGTTGGTTGTGCCGGCAACTTCCGCCCGCACCCGCCGGCAAACCACATGCACCTGCACCCCATACAACCCCGGTCCCTCCGCCACCTGCTGCACCAATACGCGCAGCTTCGTCGTCTTCATGCCGCCTGTGGGACGTCTGCTTGACGACCGCCGCGACTGCACGCTCAAGCTGGGCCGGTTGGTCACCGGTGAGTTGGGCATGATCACGGCGGAGGGGGGCAGCGGGCTGGGCGGCGCAGGCGACGGCGGCGCATCCACCCGCAGCGGCGGCTGCCTTTGCGGCGGCGGCGCAACCGCCTGCACGTCGTCGTCGGTAATGATCAGCGGTTCCCCGCGGCGCACCGGCGGCGGTTCTGCTGCCGGCGGCTCAACGCTTAAGGTTTCCCGCGACACTTCAGGATAGCGCACAGGCACAGGCGGACGATACACCGAAGGTGCGGGCACTACCGGCGTATCCAGCCGCGGCAAAGTTTCCATCGTCGCCGGCCCGCTGGCAACTACCCGCCCCGTAAAAGTCAAATGACGCGCCAGCCTGTCGCGCTCGGTAGGCGAGCGCTGCGTCTGCTGGCGCAAGAATTGCGCCGTTTCCCGCAGCACGTTGCCCGCCGGACTGAAAGGGTCGGGCGGCGCTGCCGGATCGAGTTGGGACAGCGGATACTCCCGTTTCCAGGCAAAAGCGGCGACCGCCAGCGGCAGCCAGGGCAGCGCTGCCGTCTCCGCCGTCGTCGTGGCGGCGGCGCTGGCGGCAACAAAGCCGGCAATTTCGGCGCTCTCTGCCAGCCCGCTGTCGTGCAGCAAATCGTAGACCGCCAGGCGGTTCGCCGTGGCGTCCGCCATCAGGCGACCAAAGTCAGCCAGCGTGGGGTCATCTACCGCTTCCGTTACCCGCAGCAGCGCCCTGGCGCGCGACTCCGTGAAGGCAGAAGCGCGGTCGCCGCCGCTCATCTCCGCTATCAGCCACTCCGCCAGCCGTCGCCCAAAATCAGCCACCTGCTGCGGATCGCGTATCGAACGCACCAGCCGCGTAGATTGATTATCCATACCCCTATTCCTCTGGCGCGGCGCCCTGCAAAAGCGCGCCGCGCCTCCTTATCTACCTTCTTCCTTCTTCCTTCTGCCTTCTTCCCTCTTCCTTCATCAAACCGCCAGCCCGTTCTCCAGCTTATGCAGCCCTTCCCACACGCGCATCAGTTCTTCCAGATCGGAGACGGATTCCAGGTCAATTTCCATGGCTGTGCGCAGTTCGGGGTCGTGCAGTTTGCGATCATGCTGGCGCAGCATGGGTTTAACCAGGTGGTTGTTGAAGTCCCTTTCCGCTTTGGTGGCTTCCAGCCAGAAGAGGCGGCGCAGGCGCGGCAGCAGTTCGTCGTCGCTGAACAGGTCGTCCATAATGGCCTGGAAGATAGCCCGCGTCTTCTGCCCAATGTTGTCCAGTTTGTCGGCGTAGGTGGGGCCCAGGTCTACGTTCAAATTACTGCCGCCTAGACCGCTTAAAGTGTCATCCTCGCCGGCAAACTTAATGGTGAAGTCGGCGGCTGGCGGCGTATCCAGAATGTTGATGACAAACTCTTCTTCCGCTGGCGGCGCTGCCGCGGCGACCGGCTCGCTGCCGGCGGCTGTTTGCGCCAGGATGGCTTGCGCTTCCGCCACCACTTCCCGCCGCACTTCTTCTGGGCCATGCAGCGCCAGATCCAGGATGCGGTCGTTGTCGGCTAACGCCAGTTCTTTTTCGCCCAGTTCCAGGCGGTAGTTGACGGAGCGTTCCGGTTTAACCAGTTCGTACATGGTGGCTTGCCGGCACACCTCGCGGAAATTTACGCCCACCCGCTGCACTATCTGGCGATACGCCTCTTCCAGCGCCAACGCCTGCCCCGGCGCGTCCGGCAGCGCGTAGGTATATGCCTGCGCGTAGCTGGCGCGCTGCAAGCGCGTCAAAATGTCGTGCGCTTCCAGCGTGCGCTGCAGTTCGCCCGCCATAATCTCCGCGACTTCGGGCATAAACTGGGAGATGCTCTCCTGCATCACCAACTCCACCTGGTACAAAATGCGCTTGATGGGCACTTCAATGCCGGCGCTGCCCCAGATGAGGTTGTCGAACATCACGTCCCGGTCATCCCAATGGGTGGTGCCATAGCTTTCCAGCAGCGTATCCACTTCCCGCTGCACGGCATCTTGCACCATGCGCCGCACGCCGCTGAGGGTGGGGCGCAGCAGATCGCGGAAGCGGGCGTCGCTGTTGGTACGCTGGCTTAGCTCCAGCAAGGCGTCGTGGAAAGCGCGCGGCAGCGCCTTGTGCTGCCGCTGCAACACGTTTTCATATCGCCGCTCTTGCAGCGCTTCCCAACTATTGGCAAACGGCGGATGCACGCCGCGATTGGCTAACTGCTGTTCGTAGTACAGGCGCAGGGCGTGCAAAGCGCTGCGAATGCGCGTAGCCGCTTCGCGCAGTTGGCCGCGCACGCGCTCATTTTGAATAAACGTAATCAGGTTTTGCCGCAGCAGCGGCACTTCGCTCAATTCCAACAGCGCCGCTTTGGTGTCGGGCTGCAGCGGATCGCTGGTATCAACCTGGCCCAACTGGTCTTTGAACACTTTGGCGATCCGCTCCGTCTCGCTGGCGAACTCCGCCGGGGCGTGGTCGGGGTCTTGCAAATAGAGCGCGGGCGGCGCCATGATCAGGAAGTACGGGCGGCGGTTGCCGCGCTCGCGGTATCGCTCCCAATAATTGGGGGCAATGTAGCGCGTCACTTCTTTCACTTCCAGTTCCGCTTCGGGCAGCCCGGAGTTGAGGCGGTCAAACGCCTGGCGCACGTTGCCGCCGTTGACCGCCAGGAAGATTTTAGCCGCCGCTTCGTCCAGGTCGCTGCCGCTCAAGCCGTGCAGCCGGTTTTCTTTGACCCAATGCACGGCGGACATGGATTTCATCTCGTCCACCCGCTGCCGCCCGGCGTCCGTCACCAGCACGATCATGGCGTCTTCCCGTTTCATCTCTTCCAGGGTAATTGCCTCGTGCAGCTTCATGCCTGCCCCCAGGCCCGGCACGTCCACGATGCGCAGGTAGCCGTTCATCAAAATGTCGGGCAGGTCGCTGCGCGGGTGAATCTTAAAGGTGGCGGAGCGCACCAGCCGGATTTGCCGCTCGCTGCTGCCCTTGAAGCCGTCTTCGCGCAGATTCTTCAAGGCGTTTTCGCTGTCCAGGGGCAGCGACCGCGGCGCAGCCACGCCGTTGGCGTACAGGCTGCGGTGCTGCTCGTAGGTGCTGATGCAGTCCAGCAAAATCTCCAGGTATTCGTCCCGCTCCGTTTTGGCTTCGTCGCGACTGCCTTCAATAATGCCTTCAATGGCCGTTTGCGCTTGTTTGCGCTCTTCGTCGTTGGTGATGTCGAACCCTTCCAGTTCGCTCAACTGGCACAGCCGCCGCACCCGCTCCGCAAATTCGGACGCCGTCCAATAAGTGAGCGTCAGGGATTCCGCTTCATTGGCGGGCGCCTGCTCAATGTACACAATCGTGCCCGTCACCGCCGTCACGGCGCCGGTGGGCAGCAGATTGCGCCCCAGCAGGGCGTTAATCAGCGTGCTTTTGCCTACGCCTGTGCCGCCAAAGAAGACGAGGGTGTAGGTGCGCTGCTCCAGGATTTTCTGGGCTTCGTCAATGCTGTAGCGCGCCTGTGGCACGGCGCGGATCAGGTAATCGCGGGTGTTGTCAATCGCCCGCTGTAAGTTCACCCACTGCGCCACCTGCGCCGGGTTGATGTGCGGCAGGGTGGCAAGGGATAATTCCAGTTCGCTATATTTGTCCATTTGTTTCTTGGGCATCGTGTCCGTTCTCCTGACTTGCGAAAGGCGCGCCGCCCAACCTGACCTGCGCCGCGCCCAAAATTCATACACTTTACGCACCCCTCTACAAAAGGTTGCACGCGCCATCGCCGCCCTGGTGCAAGGCACGGGGCGAACGTCTAGTGCAAGGCACGGGGCGAACGGCCTTGTGCAAGTAGACCCCTGCTGCCCCGTGCCTTGCACTGCCTGAGCAGG
>JAGVTM010000196.1:0-11212 GCA_019136785.1 Chloroflexota bacterium
CCACAGCCTGCTCCGGGCTTGCCGGCAGGATAAAATGAAAACAGGATTTCACTGACCACTCGCCACTCACCACTCATCCCTATCTATGAGCGATTTACAGCTTTTTGCCGTTACCCCCTTTGGCTCGCAGCTTTTAGCCTGGCCCGCCGGCGCGACTTCGGTGCATGAGGTATTTGACAACCTGGCGCTGGGCGTCTATTCGGCGCTGCGCACGTTTGATCATGACAAATTCCTGCATCTCGATTACCATCTTGACCGCACCGAACAATCCATGCGCCTGTTGGGCTGGACGTATCGCCTGGATCGGGCAACCTTTTGCCTGGCGCTGCACCAGGCTTGTGTTGCCTACCCTTTGCCGGACGCCCGCGTGCGTTTTGACGTGCTGGCTGAACCAGCCATCTCCCTGGGCAGCGACAGCCGGGTTCTGATTGCCCTGGCTCCTTTCACGCCTGTGCCGGACGTCTACTACGAACAGGGCGTGCGCGTGCAGCTTGCGCCGCACTTGCAGCGCGAAAACCCGCTGGTGAAAACGGCCCGCTTTGTGCTCACCCGCCGTCCCTATCCCCTGGGACATCCTGAGGCTTATGAACATTTGTTGGTGGACGCAGAGGGCAATATTTTGGAAGGCAGCAGCAGCAACTTCTATGCGGTGCGCGCCGGCTGCCTGTATACGGCGGGCGCGGGTGTGCTGGAGGGCATCACGCGCAAAGTTGTCTTGCAGTTGGCGGCTGAAATGGGTTTGCCTGTGACCCTGGCGGCGGTTAACGCTGCCGGCATTTCCCAGCTAGACGAAGCCTTCATCAGCAGTTCTTCGCGCGGTCTCGTCCCTGTAGTCGCCATTTCCGGTCAAACGGTGGGCCGCGGTCGCCCTGGCCCCATCACCCAACGGCTTGGGGCAGCCTACCAGGCTTACGTCCAGACACACATCCGCCTGGCCCTGGCAGCCGCGCCCATAAAAGACCCTTAACCCGCCGCACCGTACCTTTTAAACTTCAAACAGTTTGCCCTTACCTGCGCGTCTCCGCGTGAAACTGTTTTTGAAGCATGGGCGGGTTGCCAACCCGCCCTACGATACGCTTTAAACTTCAAACAGTTTGTCCTATACCTCCGCGTCCTCCGCGTCTCCGCGTGAAACTGTTTTTGAAGCATGGGCGGGTTACCAACCCGCCCTACGATACGCTATTTTCGAAGGAGTTGCCCATGCGCGGGGCGCACCACAGCGAATGAAAATAGTGTGTCGTTGTAGCCCGATTTTCCCAAATCGGGTGGGCGATTTTGGAAAATCGCCCTACTATTTTCGAAGGAGAAAAAATGCTGCAAGTTGGCGATCCTGCCCCCGATTTCGAACTTATTTCGGATGAGAATGCCCCTGTCAGATTATCTGATTTTCGCGGGCAGCGCGTTATCCTCTTCTTTTACCCCAAAGCCGGCACTTCTGGCTGCACCACTCAGGCGTGCGGTTTCCGCGACCGTTTTCCCGTGATTCAAGCCGCCGGAGCGGTCGTGCTTGGCGTTAGCCCCGATGCGCCCAAAGCGCTGGCAAAGTGGCGGGCAACGGAGAATCTGCCCTACTCCCTGCTGTCGGATCCAGACCACGCTGCGGCGGAGGCTTATGGGGTGTGGGGCGAAAAAAGCATGTATGGCCGCCGCTATATGGGCATCATTCGCAGCCACTTTGTGATTGACGCTGCCGGCAAACTGGAAGACATCCAGTTCAAGGTCAGCCCCAGCGACAGTGTCAGCCGCGCCGTGCAGCAGCTTGGCGTCTAGGGCGCGGTGATGTCCAGGGGCAGCAGCAGACGGTCGTCAGGCAGAGGCGCGCCGGCGGCGTCCACTGCCGGCAGCCGCGCGTACTGCCCTTCCCCCACATGCGCGTATAAGCCTACAGCGACCAGGTAGCTACCTGCTGGCACGCCTGTCAGAGCAAGCGACACAGAGTCAGCCACAATTTCGCCCGGCGTCCATTGGCTGGTGGGGTAGCTGTTCCCTTGCGGCATGGCGTCGTCCTGAGCCAGAATGTCGCCTGTGGCGGGGTGCAGCAGATGAACAAAGTGGAAATAATCGGTCTGCATGGCTTGCAGCGCCTGCCAATAAAGAGTCAGATGCAGGCGGTCGCCCGTTTGCGCTGCCGTGTAGCCGCGCAAGGCGATCAAGCCGCCCCCGCCCAAAGCGGCAGACTCGTCAAAAGTGACAGATTGGGGGATGGCGTCTGCCGGCAATTCATAGACAGGCTGCGTTGGACGAAAAACCAGCGTTCCATTTTCCTGCGCCGCCAACTCTCCCAGGCGGCGCGTCAGATAAACCTCCCCCGTGTCCGTGCCGTATAGTTGAATGGTAACCGCCTGAGCCGGCGCAGTCCGGTCTGGCAGGGGCAGCGCCAGCCAGTCATTGACCCAAACGGCGGGGCGCCAATCGCTGCTGGGCAAAAAGCCATAACCAGGCTGTGTGTCAAACTGGCTCAGGCGCGTTCCCAGGCCATCCACCAGCCGCAGCGACACGCTCAGGTTGGCAGGCAAAGTCGCTGGCGTCCACCAGGCCAGATGCAGCCGCAGCGCCTTGTCCGTAACTGCGGCGGCGTTGACCCGCACCGCCAGACCAGCCACAGCCGGGGGCGTCATATCGGCGGCGGGAATGACGCGCACGGGCGACAGGAACAGGTCCCCGCGCGTTTGTCCAGAAGGCAGCAGCGGTTGCCCGGCGGTAAAGGTCACCCTGGGTAAAAACAATCCCCCAGGCGCGTCGGCGGGCAGCGTTAACGTGTAGACGACCTCGCCAGCCACGGCTGGTTGGGCGGCAGCAGCCAGCGGTTCCACCGTCACGGAATCAGTCAGGTTGGCGGCGGGCGACACCAGCGCCAGGGCAGCCGGCTCTGGCGCGCCTGTTTGCCAGTGCAGGCGAATGGTCAACGATTCGCCGGCTGTAACGGTTTGCGGGCTGAGGTCGTAGGCGACCAGCGCCGCGCCGTTGTTGAAGGAGACGACTTCGTCGTCATGCAAGTAGCCCATCTGGGCAAAGTCCCAGGTGCGGTTGGCGGCGGGCAAGGGGGCTGGGCTCCACAGGTGCAGCCCCACCGCCATCACAACCACGCCCCCTGCCCCTGCCAGCAGCCAGCGCCAGTTAATCCTTTTCGCATAGTCGTGTAGAAGCCAGGAAACCATCAGCCAGACGATCAGGGAAATAATCTCGGCGACCAGGCGCACAGGCGTGCGCTGCAGCGTCAGATTGAGAGTGTGGGTTCCTGCCGGCACGTCCACCTGTACCAACCCCGACGCCGAGGCGCTTAGCGGTGTAGTCTCGCCATCCAGGCGCGCCGTCCAGCCGGGCCAGAAAAGTGTTGGCAGGCGCACGACAGCCGTCTCCGTAACTGTCGTGATTTGCCACTGCTGCCGCGTCGCCTGTCGCGCTGTTAGTTGGGCTGCCGCCTGACCTTCTATCACCTGGATAGTGTCGCGCTGGCCCTGGTTGAGCCAGGCGCTGGTGTATGGGCGGGGTTGCGCCCAGGGGGGCAAATACTCGGCGCTGACGGTGCTACCAATGTTGCCCGTGAACCATTCATATTCCGCCAGCCGCGCTGGCGTCACGTCTGCGTCTGTTAGCCGTAAATGATCGGTGGACAGGCGTCCCAGGCTGCTGCTCAACAGCAGCGCTGCCGCTAACATGCCTATAGCGGGCGCGTAAAGCGTTTGTGCGCGATAGCGGCTGCCAGTCGCCAGACCTGCCACGGCTAACGCGCCTGCAAATGCCTGTACAGAGAGAAAACGCCAGGGGAACTGGGTGAAGGGTAGCAGCGGCAGGTGATCCCAAAGGGGTTGGGACAGGGGCGTGATCATGAAGGTGGACAGCAGCAAGCCGGCGGTAATGAACAGACGGTAGGCCGCCACCAGGCAAACAGACCCGCGACGGTCAGGATGACCTGTACCAGGCCCAGGCGAAAGGGGCCGCCGCCGCCTGCGCCCACGTCGTAATTGAAGAAGAAGCCCGGCTGAACCAGGTTTGCGCCGCGGAAGTGACCGCTGTAATGGAAATAGCCGGCGGTGACCGGCGCAAGCTGGGCCAGGTTTTGCTCGGCCAATGCCGGCAGCCAAAACCACGCCGACAACCCCAACCCCAGCAGCAGCCCCGCTGCCGCCCGCCACAAAGCCTGACCGGCGGCTTGCCGCCGGGCGCGCAGCAGCAAATACAGCAGCAGAAATGGCGAAAAAATCAGGGCGGAAATGTTATGGCTGAGAATCAGAGCGGCGTAGCTGAGGCCAAACAGGGCAACAGCCTGCCAGGCGCGGCGTCTCTCCTCAACCGCCAGTAAATTTTCTGCTGCTAACAGAATTAGGGGATACCAGGCCATTGCCCAGAATTCTGCCAGGGAGTCGCCGCGCACATACACGTTGACCAGGTGGAAGGGGGCCAGCGTGTAAGCGGCAGCAGCTAACACCCCCGCCAGTTCACTGCCGCCCCAGCGCCGGCCCAAATAGTACATGCCCACAGCGGCTATGGCGAAAGCTGCCAACTGCGTAAGCTGGATGGCGCTCACCAGGCTGAACCCCCACAAATGCAGCAGCGCCGCCGCATAAATGGACAGCGGCGCGTAAAAGTTGAAGAAGGGGTAGCCGTAGCCGTAATTGGCATCGGGCATCCAGCGCGCGGGGAAATGACCATCCGCCAGGGCTGCCGCCATTTGCTGCGTGCGCTGCAAGAGAAAAGGGCTGTCGCCGCCGCCGCGCGTGTTGAGCAGCGCTCCCGGCGCGTAAAGGGGCGCGGCGGCAGCCAGGATGAGGATCAGCAAAATCAGCCAGACTACCGCTGCTGTCCTGGGGGTTTTCTTCACGCGCCCAACCATCATTTTGCCATCAGACCTCTGCTCCGGAGTCGAGGCTTTAGCCGGTTCCCAGAACACACTTGTGCAATCCTAGTAATCGTCTGAAAACAACTTCCCGTTCATGGTTCGTAGTAACCGCTTTAGTGGTCTGGACGGCTAAAGCCGTGACTGCGAACTTATTTCTGGATGGTCACTTACCGCTCTTCGCGTCTTTGCCGTAAACAACTGCCCCAAAAATAAAAAGAGGCAGAAGGTCGGTCTGTGCTGCCTTCTGCCTCTTTCGCTGCGCGAGATTATTCCGGCGCCCGCCCACTTAATCGGGCGGCGCTCAGGTGCGCTGGCGCATGACCAGGACGATCAATCCGCCCAATACAGCCACCGCCACCACGATCAGCAGCAGCCCGCTGATAGCCGAGAGCGATATTCCCCCGCCGCTGTCGCTGGGGGCGCTGGTAGCCGCGGCAGCCGGGGTGGCGGCGCTGGCTACGGCGCTGTCCGCCGTTGGTTCCTGGCGCACGCGGCTGCCAAACTCCAGACCAATTTGCTGCCCGACCGCCAGATCCAGGCTCAGGTTGCTGGCGGTGGTCGCTTCCAGGCTGGCGGGCAATATCTGCGCCACCTGATAAGCCCCCGCAGGAATGTTTTCAAAACAGACAGGTTCAGGCCCGCCGCGGGAAACGCCCTGGCCCAACACGTCGCTCCCCTGGGACAGGGTAAAAGTGACGCCTGCCATGAAGCCTTCGCTGGTCTCATGCTGCCCATTGGCATCCAGGTCGCCAAAGGCGTTGACGCATATTTGCCCGCCGGGCGTGGCGGTGGGCGGCTGCGGCGTGGCGGTTGCCGCTGGTGTCGCTGTGGCGTCTGGCGTTGGTTCATCGGCGCTGCCGCCAGCTTCCACCGTGTCGGTAGGCGTGAGTTCGCCTGTGTCCGGTTCGCCGTAGCCCACAATGAGGAGTTGACCCGCTTGCACAAAGTCGTTGCGCGTCAGGTTGTTGTACTCCAGCAGTTCGTCCAGGGTGATGCCCGCCAGCGACGCTACCGTCCACATGGAACCGCCAGGGGGAACCGCCATGTAAATCACGCCTTCAGCGTCTGGGGTGGGCGTGGGGCCCAGGGTAACAATCACCACAGGCGCGGGATTGGGCGCAGGCACGGGGGTGTTGCCAGGGGCAGGCGGCTGGCTGCCGGCAGGGCTGACTTCGATTAACTCCGCCCGATCCACCCAGGAATCCAGATGGGCGCGGCAGTTGTTAGCCCCGCCATAATCTACTTCGGTGAAAACGGTCACTTTGTCTGCCGCAGCTACCGTTTCCACGGATACCGATTGCCAGGCGCCGATGGGGGCAATCGTCCCGCTCCACTTCACGTCGGCGTCGCTCCATAAGCCGCTGCCGTTGGCGTCAATGCCGGCACGCACTATGCCAATGCTGTCCGATGGGGCTGTGCCGAAGTTGCTGTTTGAGGCAAACAGGCGGGCGGAAAAAGTGAAGCGATAAGTTGCTCCAGGCGTCAACCCGCTGACAGTCTGGAAGACGCCGCCGCGCCAGGTATCAAACTGGTTGCCGATGCCTTGCGAACTGCCGCCTTCCAGGATAATGCTGGCGTTTAACTCTGTAAACCATTTGGGCAGCACCAGGTAACGGGTATCACAGGTCTTTTTGCCTGTGTCCTGATGCCATGGCGCCCAGCCGTTGGCTACGCCATTGTTAAAAGGCTGCTCCAGTCCGGGATTGGTGACGCGGTTGGTCGCTTGCAGCAAAGGGGCGGCTTCTGTCTGCCCCGCCTGAGCGAACAGGAAGACGCTGATCGCCGCCAATAAAACAAGGGAAAGTGTGTGGGTAAGGGGCTTTGCGCGTTGAGTCATTTGTTTCTTCCGTCTCACATTAACTGGCGCGCCGCGCCGTTAGCAGCAAGCCCACGACGACCACCAGCAGCAGCGCCGCCAAAACTACGGCGGCAATGGTGATGCCGTTAGCCAGACCGCCGCTTTGACCCGCTTCAGCCTGGGTAGCGGCAGCGTTGGTCAGGCCGGCGGCTGCCGGCAATTCGGCGCTGGTTGCGTTTTGGTCGGCGCTGGCGACTGCCTGGCTGGTGTAGCTGCCGAATTCCATCGTAACCACGCTGCCGTCGGTCAGGGCAATGCCCCAGTTGCCGCGCGTTGTCAGGACTTCATCGTTTTGCTGCGAACGGGTAACCTGGTAGTTGCCAGGGGCAAGCCCAGGCAGGCAGTAAGGCTCCGACGTACCCGTGGTGACGTAATTGCTAACGACGCGCTGGTCATTGGATACGGTAAAGGCCACGTTGGCGCGCAGGGCTTCGCCAGGATCGTGTAAACCGTTCTGGTTGTCGTCTTCAAACGCTTTCAGGCAGATGCTGGCTCCGGACGCTTCCGGTTCGGACACCAGAATGCCTGTGGCGGGCGCCTCTGCGCCCGTTTCCACTGCCGCCGCTGCTTCCGGCTCCGTGGCCGGCGCTGCCGCTGCCGCCTCCGCCCCAATGCCCGTCTCTGCCGCTGCCGGCGCGGCTTCCGGCGCGGTTTGCGCCAGCCGCGCCGTGTCCGTGATCGCTGCCGCCTCACTGATGGCGCCTGTAGCCGTGATCTCTGAAGTCGCCGCCAGCGCCGCCCCTTCAGCTTCCGGCGTGGCTTCGGCTGGGGTTTCTGCAGCGGCTGCGCCTTCGCCCGCCGGCTCGCCGTAGCCAACGATCAGCAGTTGCCCGGCATTGACAAAGTCGTCGCGGGAGAGGTTGTTGTATTCCAGAATTTGGTCGAGGGTGATGCCGGCATTAGCCGCCACCGACCAGATCGAACCCCCTGGCGGCACTGCCGCATAGATAACGCCTTCGGCGTCAGGCGTGGCTGTGGGCGCCAGGACAAAAGAGACCGGGGCTGCTGGCGCTGCCGCCGCGCTGCCGCCGCCGCCCGGATTAGTAACCACCGGCGCGCCGCCTGCCCCTAAAACGACCAGAGAGGCGTCGTCCCAATAAATATCATTGTGTTTGCGCGGTTCATTGGGCGAAGAGTAGGTAAAAACGGTCACCAACGAACCCTGCGCCTGCGCGTCAACGCTCAACAAGGCATATTGATCATACGGGTTCAGTGTGCCAGACCAGATGATGTTGGCGCTGAAGGCGTCGGTGCCGCCGGTGGGGTCAATGCCCACGCGCAGATTAACGGGCGTGGGTTCGGCGGAGTAGGTGACGTCGCTGTAGGGCCCGTCCCAGGCAATGCCCGTGGACCAGGCCATGCCCCACACCGAAAAACGCAGCCGGGCGTTGGTGGGAACGCTTACCTGCTGAAACACGCCGGCGGTGTTGGTGCGACCAAAATTGAAATATTGTTGGGCGCGTTCGCCAGAGCGGACGCGCGCGGCAAAGTCCCGCGCCTCGGCGGGCTTGTATTCAGGATTGGCATAGATGGCGTTATCTCGCCCGGCGACTATCCACCACCAGGGCGTCCACCCGGCGGCTGTTTGGGCTGTAGTGCAAATGCCGGCAGGGCAGTCTGGATTCCCCCCCGGCGGCACAAAGGAGCCGTAAGGCCCCTCAAAGCTGGGATTTGCCAGCAGATTTGCTTCTTGCGCCTGGGCCGGCTGGATGCTGTGAGCGACCAACGCCCCCAGCCCTATAACTGCCAGCAGCAAGGTTCCCAGTTTCAACAAAACGCTGGCTTTTGAATGCATACGAAAATCTCGCATAATGCTAACTCCTGAATTTCCAGATTAGGTGACACGCTAAAATGACCGGATCGCGGTCTGGTTATCAAGCATGGGTGTTTAGTTTGACCAGGATCAGGCGCTTGGGCAACTTTCTGCCCACAATCATTAGTCTAAGATTAGAGAAAGCCTCACAAACGTAACGCCCGGCGGTTATTTGAGGGGCCAGCTATCGCCTGCCGGCAGGCCATCAGGCGCAAAGGCGGGCAAACGCTCGACCGTTTCTGCCACGTACAGCCCCACCAGAATCTCATGGCGGGCGGGTTCATACGGTTCGCTTAATGTGACCAGATGCTGATCCTCGACATACAACCCTGGCTGCCACCAGGCTGCCGGCCAATGGCCCTGCGCCGGCGGCTGGTCATTTTGCCCAACCAACCCGGCTGCTTCCCCCAGGTGTGCCTCGCGCACATGCACAAAGGAAACGAGCGATTCTGAGAGGGCCGTTGTCGCGGCCCAGACCAGGCTGACGCGCAAATGGTGGGCATCCAACGGCGTGACCACAGCCTGGTACAAGATGATGTGTTCGCCAAAAAGCGCCAACGGCATCCAGGCTGGAGCTGCTTCGCGCTGGTAACGAATGAACAGCGGATAGGGCGCAGTTTCCAGGTCGCCGCGTCCCAGGCTGCCCGTGACGGCGGTCACCAGAGCTGGCGGCGGCAGCGCCTGCTGCACAAACGCCAACGGCTGGTACGGCCAGACAAAAATTGCCGCCTGCCCCTGGGTGAGCGCCGGCAGCCCGGCGCCGGCAGAGAAAATGGTCACCGGCTGTGCCGTATCCAGCAAGAAGCGGATAGAGGGCCAATTTTCCAGGAAACGATCCTCAACGTAAATAGCCTGGCTGTCATGGTCGGCGTTAACCTGCTGCGCCAGATCGCGCGCGCCGCTTTCAAACAGGTAGGCGGTATCCGGCTGCTGCGCGTAGGCTGCGTAGTCGCGTACGGTGAATGCCAGGCTGCCCGCCAGCAGCGCGGCGACCAGAAGAGCGCGCCCCCAGCGCGGCAGGCGGCCCCATTGGCTCAACTGCGCCAGGCCAATTGCCGGAAAAATGAGCAGCGCCGGCAAGATGCCCACCGCCCGCAAAAAGTGGGGCGTATCCTCAGCCAGGATGGTGGGCCCCGACATGACGCCCCACCACAGCAGCAGCGCCGCCGCTGCCGGCTGTCGCCAGCGGCGCAAACACCAGACCAGGCCTATGGCGAAGGGAATAAGCATGAACCAATCAAAAACGGGACGCCCGGCGGGGTTGTGGCGTAAGATAGTATCCCCCTGCCGGCAGCAGAGGGTGATTCCCTGCCAGATGTGCGCCCCCAGCGTGCCCCACAAGTCGCCGCCGTTGACTGCCGGGTCCAGAATGGAGACCTGACCAATCCGCCCCAGAATCAACGCCGGCTCTTTCACTGCCAGCCAGACCAGGGGCGCGGCGATGATGCCCGCCCCCGCCACAAACCAGCCTGCTCCAGGCCATAATCTGTCCCGCCAGATAGCTTTGCCGGACGTGACTAACAGGTAAAGCAGAAACAGGAGCAGCAGCAGCGGCGTAAACCGCGCCGCCAGGTAAGTGTAGAAACTGGCCCCATAGAGCAAACCCGCCAGGAACCACAGCCGTCGCTCTCGCCGCCGGTAAGCCAGCGCGCCCACCCACCCGGCGGCAGCTAGAAAGGGGATTAGTAAGATGGCGCGGAAACCAATGCGGCTGAGATGCACAGGCCACAAGGTTATGGCCCACATCCAGGCAGCTAACAGCCCGACCTGTTGGTTGAACCAGGTGGCTGCCAGACGATAGGTTATCCAGGTTGTTAAAGTGCCGGCAACAGCCGCTGCCAGACGTACTGCCAAAACCGTGCGCCCGAACAAAGCCACGCTCAAGGCTGTCAGGTAAATATAGGCGGGTTCGCGCCCGTTGTTGGCGCTAAAAAAAAGAGCGTGCCGTCCTTGCAGCACGCCAAGCGCATCCAGACCGTTGTACGCCTCGTCCCGATAGAGACCCGGCGGCGCAGCCCCCAACTGCCAGAATCGCAGCGCGGCGGCGATGAGCAAAGCTAATAGTAAAAAAACCCATCCGAGATGGGATGGGCCGGCGGGTAAACTATCCTGGTGTGGGAGACTCTGCTGCACGGTTGTCAAATCGGGGCAAGTATAGCAAAATAGGAATCTGTGTCAACCTTCACAAATGCTGCCGGCATTCTCCTGCATGCCTGGACGCTGCCGCTACCAGATGGCGCGTGTTTCTATGGCCGGCTTTCCCCTTGATGCACAACCTGCTGGGCTTGATTATTTTTATCCTGACTGGAGGATTCTTCATCCTGCATGCGCGTACTGATGGTGTCTAAGGCTTGCCTGGTCGGCGCCTACCAGACGAAACTGGAAGCCATAGCCAGCTTTGCCGATGTGGCCCTACAGGTCATCGTGCCCCCCAGTTGGGATGACCCGGCGGGCCCTGTGGCTCTGGAACGAGCTTACACGCATGGCTACGACCTGCTTGTGGATCCCATTCGCTTCAATGGACATTATCATTTCCATTATTACCCGCGCCTGCCGCAGCGGTTGAAAGCGTTCCAGCCGGACATCTTGCACATGGACGAAGAACCGTATAACCTGGCTACCTGGCTGGCTGTGCGCCAGGCGCGCCGCCAGGGCGTGCGCACCTTGTTCTTTTCCTGGCAAAACATCTGCCAGCGCTATC
>JAGVTM010000196.1:11243-14727 GCA_019136785.1 Chloroflexota bacterium
AGCAGCAGGTGTTGGCTGGGGTGGATTATGCCATCATGGGCAATCGAGCTTCGGTAGACGTCTGGCAGGCTAAAGGATACTGCCGCCCCTTTGCCGTTATCCCCCAGTTTGGCGTCTCTGCCGCTTTATACGCGCCGCCGGCGCAGCGCGATCGCGGGCGCGGGTTTGTTATTGGCTCCACCAGTCGCCGCCTGGTAGCGGCTAAAGGCGTGGACATTCTGCTGCAAGCGGCGGCGGGGCTGCCCGGCATCTGGCGGCTGCACATTGCCGGCGACGGTCCAGAAAGACCACGCCTGGAGCAGTTGGCGCAGGCGCTAGGCATAGCCGATAGGGTTTACTTCGATGGCGTGATCGGTTCCGATAGAATGCCGGCATATTTACAGCAGCTTGACGTGTTGGTGCTGCCCTCGCGCACCACGCCCCAATGGAAAGAGCAGTTTGGTCGCGTCCTGGTGGAAGCGATGGCTTGCGAAGTGGCCGTGGTGGGGTCGGACAGCGGCGAAATCCCCAACGTGATTGGCGATGCCGGCCTGGTGTTCCCTGAAGAAGATGTGGAAGCGTTGCGCGGTCACTTGCAGCAGCTTATCCAGCGCCCTGAATGGCGGGATGAATTGGGACGCCGCGGCCGGCAGCGCGTGCTGTCCCATTACACCCAGGCGCAAATCGCCGCCCAAACGGTGGCCGTTTACAGACAAATCGTAGGCAGCGCCTGATATATAATCTAACCCATGTTGCTACCTTATCCGTTGCTGTTCCCAACCCTGAGCCTTTCGAAGGGGCTCGAAATAACCTGCTTTTGACTGGTTTTCACTGATAGCGGCAACCTGGTGTACTTACAACTGCAATCGCCATGTTGATTACATACCCAGCCTGACTGGAGGATACACAAGTTGGAAAACAAGCCATCAGGATTCAAGCGCTGGCTGCGCCGCCTGGGTTACGTTTTGTTGGCAGTAGGGGTGCTGCTGGCCGTTTACGGCGGCATTGCTTTCGTGGCCTGGCAAAACGGGCGGTCGCTGCAGCGCCAACAGATTGAAACAGAGACAGCCGCCGAACTGGCGCGCCAGTTGGAACTGGCGCAGCAGGATGCGGACAACGGTAACTTCGATCTGGCGCTGCGCCGCCTGGAATGGATTTTGTCGCAGCAGCCAGAATACCCTGGCGTGCGCGAACTGCAAACCCAAACGCTCCTGGCGCGCGATGCCCGCCTGACGCCATCCCCCACGCCCACCTTGACACCCACGCCCACCATCACGCCCACGCCGGAACCTGTTTCCGAAATGGAGCGGCTGCAAGACCTGGTGCAGCAAGAAGAGTGGGCTGAAGCCATTTCGGCTATCATCAATTTCCAGGCAGCCAACCCCAATTACCAACGATTACAGACAGACAAACTGCTCTACGATGCGTACGTGGCGTATGGCGTCGAACTGCTGTATGGGGAGCAGGTAGAACTGGGGCTGGCTTATTTGTCGCAGGCGGAGAAGCTGGGCGCGCTGCCCGTGGAAGTGACCGACCAGGCTGCCTGGGGGGAGATGTATCTGCGCGGCATTGCCTTTTACGGGGTGAACTGGAATGCGGCAATCGCCTATTTTTATGAGTTGTGCCTGGCAGCCCCTTTTTATCAGAACGCCTGCGAAAAACTTCACACGGCGCGTATTGCCTACGGAGATCAGTACGCGGCGTCTCTGGATTGGTGTCCGGCAGAGCGATATTACCGCGACGCCCTGAACCAGACCTTCAGCCGCGACCTGGCGCAAAAGGTAGACCAGGCGCGCCAGGGCTGCCAGGACGCCACCCCCACGCCTACGCCCACCCTGGAGCCAACAATGACGCCCGTTGTCGAATCCACGCCAATCCCATAGCTTACGGCTGCCGTTGCTCAGTTGTGCATTCAGGGGTTGCCGGCATTCCCCGCGCCCGGCGAAACGCGCGGCAAGAATTCTATTTTTACATCCCCGTGTAACTGCTGAAGTTCTGGCTCGCCGGTAACCAGCGTCCCCGCAAATTCTGCCGCCGCCGCTGCGGCAAAAGCGTCAGCATAAGAAATAGCGAAACGCATCTTGTAACGGGCCGCAGCCAATATGCGCTGTTCAGTAGCCTGAAGCAGGCGTATCGGCAGTTGTTTACAATGGGCGACAACTGCTTCAGCAGCATCTTGCCCCTGTCGTCTGCCCAAGATGTAGAACACCTCCCCCAGATTAATTGTAGGAAGCAGTAGAACATTCGCATTAGCGCTTGCCTGGTGTACCAATTGCTCCACGCGGGAGGCTGCGGGGTTTTCCGCGTATAGAAGGGCTAATATGGCCCAACTATCCAGAATAAAAATGTCTTTCACGCTGATATTCCTGCTCCAATTCCAGACGGTGTTCTGCTTCCAGATCGGCTAACAAGTCAGCATCGGCTACTAGCAAACGGAGTTTTGCCAGAATTTCGTCCACTCTGGCGGCGCTGACGACAGGTTGCAGCACGACACATCCATCAACCAATTCAATGTTAAATTCTGCGCCTGGCTGCAAGTTGAGCGCTTGCCGGATGTTTCTAGGAATGACCAGTTGTCCTTTGGATGAAAGTTTTGTCAGCATTTTGTGATTGTCCTGATTCCTGTCTTACTTTTTGCTAAATGTAAGGAATCTTAACAAATAAGAAGCCTGTGGTCAACAATTGGTTCAGGACATCATGACAAACCAATGCCGCTGGTTTGCTGCGCCAACATTTTCTGGATCAGGCGCACCGCCTGCCGCGCTGCCTCCTGCGGCGGCAGCCCCCCTTCGTAAATGTTGCTGATCACGTTGCGCTGCGCATCTGTCGCGTCCAGCGTGGGTTGATACCCCAAATAAATGCTCATGCTCTCCGCCCGCGCCAGACCAGGGCGCTCGCCGATCAGCACCGCGCACACCTTCGCCGTCGCGGCTTGATTGACGGCGTTTAGCAGCCCCACCCGTCCATTGCGCACAAAAAACGGTGTTCCCACTGTCAGCCCTGCTTCATGTAGACCAAGCTGCAATGCCGGCAGCAGCACAGGCAAATTATGTTCCACCGCTGCCGCGCTCAAGCCGTCGCTCACAAACAACTGCACATCTGGCTCTTTCACCAGGCGCTCCGCCAGCGTTTGCATGGCTTCCGCTGTCAACAAACGTCCCAGGTCTGGTCTTTTCAAATACTCCTGGCGCGAACCGGCGCGGCTGTTGACTTGAAACAACCCCATTTCCAGCAACAAATCCGGGTCCACCTCCCGCATCAAGGCATCCTGCGTCACGCCATGATCCGCTTGAAACAACAGCAAATCCGCCGTGCGCGGACGCGGCCCCGCCCGCCCAACGCCAATCCGCGCCGGCGTATGTTCATGCAGCCGTCGCTGCTGCGTCGTCGTGGGGTCTGGCAGGTCAATGTTCAGGTCGTTCAGGTCCATCATTTGCCTCGCTGTAGAAGTTCAACTTCTCCGTAGAAGTTGAACTTCTTGGGTCTTCTTCATGCAAAAAAAGCC
>JAGVTM010000196.1:14744-20696 GCA_019136785.1 Chloroflexota bacterium
CGGACGTAAGCCCAGCGTTTGCCGCAGCGCCGCAGCGTCATGGTAGCTGGTCGTCTGGTACGCTAACATCACATCATCCCCCATGGGTACGCCCATAAAAAAGTTACAGCCCGCCGCCGCCAGCAGCACCCCCAGATTCTCAATATCGTTTTGGGCCGCGCGGGCATGGTTCGTATAACAGGCGTCGCACCCCATTGGCAGCCCCATCAACTTGCCCATGAAATGATCCTCCAGCCCGGCGCGGCTAATTTGCGTGGCGTCATACAGATATTCTGGCCCAATGAACCCCACCACCGTATTCACCTGATACGGTCGCCACCGCCGCGCCAGGCCATAAATGCGCGCCTCCAGCGTCAGTTGATCCCAGCCATGATGCGCTTCCGCCGATAGAGCCGAGCCTTGCCCCGTTTCAAAATACATGAAATGCGGCCCCTCGGGCCAACAATGCTGCTGCGCCAGGGCGTAAGCCTCATCCAGCAGCCCCACCGTCACGCCAAAACTCTCGTTAGCTGCCTGCGTACCCGCCAGGCTTTGAAATAGCAAGCCCACAGGCGCGCCCCGCCGCAGCGCTTCCATTTGCGTGGTCACGTGCGCCAGCACGCAGTTCTGCGTCGGAATTTGCCAGCGCTGGATAACCTCGTAGCTCATCTCCAGCAGGCGCATCACGCTGTCCAGCGAGTCATCTACCGGGTTGATGCCGATCACGCTGTCCCCACAGCCATATGCCAGCCCTTCGTAGATAGCCACGCGGATGCCCTCCAGACCGTCTGTGGGGTGGTTGGGCTGCAAACGGTTAGCCAGCCGCCCCCGTTCGCCCATCGTGTTGGCGCAGTGCGTCACCACCCGTATCTTGTTAGCCGTATAGATCAGGTCCAGGTTAGACATCAACTTGGTCACTGCTGCCGTCATTTCCGGCGTCAGCCCCAGACTAACCTGCTGGATCATGTCGCCGCTGGTGCTGTCTGCCAGCAGCCACTCCCGCAGTTCGCCCACCGTCCAGCCGGCGATTTTCTGGTAGGCGGCTTCGTCCAGTCCCTCTTCAATGGCGGCTGTGACCTCATCTTCGGCGGCAGGCACTGCAGGGCATTGGCGCAAGATCGCCAGCGGCACGTGCGCCAACACATAGCGGGCGGCGACTCGTTCAACGACGGTTGCCGCCGCCACGCCTGCCAGTTCATCCCCTGATTTGGGTTCATTGGCTTTGCCCATCAATTCGCGTAGGTCACGAAATTCGTAGGATTTACCAAACAGTTTGGTGCGTAGCAGCATAGTTCACCAGCCTTTGAGGTAGTCCAGGGGCAGACAGATCATTTCTCGCCGCCCCCAGTTTCTGTGGCTGTTAAAGCCACAGAACGCGCTCGCCGCGACAGCACGGGGTCATTGGTAATCCGCCGTTGTTGCGCAGACCAGTCAATATCCAGGTAATCGCAGATAGGGCGAATGGGCACGGCCCGCCCACAAGACCCATCTGTGTAAATCTGTCCAATGGTTCGGTTGTGCTCACCACAAGCCTGTGAAATCTGTGACGATGTTTTCATCTAAACCACATCGTTGTAAATGGCTATGAGGACGTCTGGCTGAACCTGAAACCATGCCAGATTGTACCTGGGTCTGCCCGTTTCCGAAAGTAGAAGCGATAAATTTGCCGCCACAGCATCCCAATCGCCCCCATCAATATCCCTTGCCCGTTCTGGTGGTATAATGACATGAATGGCTGAACAAGGTGAACCACTGAGCGAACGGGAACTGGATGTGCTGCACGCTATCGCGCGCGGAGATTCCACGCGCGAAATCGCTCTGGCTCTGTCCATCAGTCCCAACACGGTCAAGGTGCACTTGCGCCGCATTTACGCCAAACTGGGCGTGTCCTCGCGCACCGAGGCGATGCGCGCTGCCCTGGCGCAGGGGCTGGTGGCGCTGCCAGAAGTAGAAGCCTCGCCCACGTCAGGCGCGGCGGCGACCGTGGAGACCCCGCTGCCGGCAGCGCCCCCTGTCACCAGGCCCGCGCCAGACGATTTTCAGGCTGCCCCGCCGCGCCATTTCCCCTGGCGTTGGGCGACGGCAGCCGTGTCCTTGTTTGCCTTGTTGATCATTGCCCTGCTGCTCCTGCGCGACGTCGCGCCGGCGCAAAACCAGACAGCCACGCCCGTACCGACGGTGGAAATTGACAACTCCCGCTGGTTTACCAGCCAGGCGATGCCGGCATCCACCGCCCACATGGCTGTCACCTCGTTAGGCCTCGATCTGTACCAGATTGGGGGAGAGACCAGCGTGGGAGTGGTCAATACGGCCCGCCTGTACGACACGCGCCAGGCGCAGTGGCGGCAGTTGTCGGCTAAGCCCACCGCTGTTGCCGATGCCGCCGCGGCTGTGTTGGGGGGGGAAGTGTATGTGGTTGGTGGACGCCTGGGTGATGGGCGGGTAACCGCCGTAGTAGAAGCCTACAGCCCCACAAACAACGCCTGGCGTCCCGTAGCCGCGCTGCCCCAACCGGCGGCGGGGGGCGTGCTGCTCTCTGACGGCAGCCTCCTTTACTTTGTGGGCGGTTGGGATGGGGCGACGTCCACGGCGGCAAGTTTTGTCTATGATCCGGGCAGCAATGGCTGGCGTACATTGGCCCCCATGACCCAGGCGCGCGCTTTTGCCGCCGGCGGCGTCATTAGAGGTGTGCTGTACGTGGTAGGCGGCGCGGCTGGGGATCGCCCCCTGGTGACGTGTGAAGCGTTTGATCCGGCGGCGGAAACGTGGACGTCATGCCCAGATATGGCGCAGGCTCGCCGTGGCGCCGGGGCGGCGGTGTTGGTGAACAAGCTGTACGTTTTTGGCGGCGTTTCTGATGCAGCCGCAGCTGGCGAACTGTACGACCCTAAAGTGAATGCCTGGCAGCCCGTCGCCGTGCCGGCAACTGTGGCGGCGGCGGCGCAGGGCTATTTAGGTGTAGCCAACATTGAGTCGCAAATTTATGTGTGGGGGGGGCGGCAGGCGGAGCAGTTTTCGGCGGAAATGATGGTGTATGCGCCGCTGGAGACGAAGATTTATTTGCCGGCAGCCCCCGGCGGCGGCGAGTAATAATCAGCTTCTTCCGACTGAATGTGATCATCCCCCCAGACTGTGCCGTAATACCAGGTAATCACGTGCGCCTCCAGCCACGGATAGAGCGCTTTTAGCAGATCAATGCCCGCCGGCGTCGCCAGCGCCCGCAGCAGCGCATCTTGCGAAGCAAAATAGAGCGCGTATGATAAATGAAAGCGGGAGGCGCCCCCTGGTTTGCCATCAATACGGCACACTTCGCTGCGCAGCAGTCCAGGCAGCTTCTCCGCCAGGGGCATATGCCGCTGCATAAAAAAGCCTTCTAGCGACTCTTCATCCTCGACACGACGGTACAGGGTTACCAGTTTGTACATGCCCCTATTGTATTTGATACAGGGCTTTAGCGACAATAAAGGGGCAATCCAGTGACAATCCGTAGGTTCATCGTCTGGACTTTGTATGAAATTTGTCAACATTGATCTCTTTGCTATAATGTCCCTGGTGATTTTATGGGAAGAGGATTACATAAATAACCGTGACATTTGCTGACTCTAGCGTGCCGTGGTTACTAGGTGGCCTGGCGTCACTCCTTATAATAACGATTAGCCTGACGTTCAAATCGTGGCGTGAGGTTAAACGTTCGCCTTACTTCTTCATGCGAAGACAGGCGCAAATAAAGCTGCGGCAGTACGCCACCGTGAGCCTGGTCTTTATGCTGTTAGGGGCTGTCACTACCTGGTACGGTTGGAGCCCGGCGCAAGACGCCACCCCTCGATTTGCCATCATCTCTAATGCCAAGCCCGTTATTGCCCTGAGACCAGTTGATTTGAGCGATGAACCGCCGCAAGTGGTGCGCATTGATTCGCCCGCCGCGGCGTCGGCTATGGTTGAACAGCCGGCAGCCGTAGATGCGTTGGTAGCCGCGCCCGCCGCCCCCGCAAACACAGCCGGCGCTTTCGTCGAGACATTGCTGGAACTGCCGGCAGAATACAACCAACACGACGCGCAAGCCGAATTGACAGACGACACCCAACTGGGCAGCCTCTCATTCTCCAAAGCAGTAAACGAAAACTACGAACCCATCCGCCCCACCCGCATTTTTGAAACGGGGCTTTACACCATTTATGCCACCTTTACCTATGATGGCATGGTGGATGGCCTGGAATGGGCCTGGGTGTGGCGGCGCAATGATCAGGCAGTCGGCGGTGGCACGCAGTTGTGGAACTACGGCCCTGATGGCCCCGGCTACGTTTATTACAATCCAGAAGAAGGATTCCAGCCTGGGGAGTATACGCTGGAAATCTGGGTAAATGAACAATTGATGACAGAAGCCAACCTGATCGTCACCGCCGCCGCTGCTTCCCGCTAATACCCAAACGGCTCCCATTTAAGCAAACCCGACCCTGGCGTCGGGTTTTTTTTAGGATGGGGAGTGGGTGAAAACAGCCTGTAATGGAAAGGGAGCGACGCTCCGTTAACCGTTCAGCAATTCACAAATTCACCCATTAGCTATTTCTCTTTTTTCCCACAACAGTCTCAACTGCCCTGCCCTAATTTGTGGTATCCTGATCAGGCAGCCGCGTGGCTGCCAGGACTTCTGGCTCGCGGTTAACCAGCACATTGCCGGCAATCTTCGTCCCATACCAGAAAACCAGCCAGCCATAAATCGCTGCCGGCAGCGCCCCCGCCAGAGCAATCCAGCTTTGTTTGAGAATCAACGCCAACACCAGCGGCGCCAGAGCCGGCAGCGCCGCCGCCCCCTGCCCAATGGGCGCCAGAAAAGTGAGAGCCAGACCGGTCAGACAACTGCCGCCCGTCATGCGCATCCCGCGCCGCGACGTAGACTCCAGGTTAACGGGCACGGGGAACCACACAGAGAAGATAGCGTTGACCGCCAGCGACGCCCCGCCCAGGCTGAGCGAGGTCAGCAATGCCGGCACAACCAGCCAACTCCCCGCCAAAATAAACAACAACGCCGCCAGCAATAGCAAAGCCAACCCCATCACCAGCATGAGCGCCAGCCCTTTAGCCAGAAAAATGCGCTGCCGCGGCGCGGGCGTCACAAACAGGTTCGCCAGCCCTTCCCCTTCCATACCCATCATGTTTTGCCCCAAAATCCAAAACATGAACAGGCTGTATGCCGGCAGCGCCACGTTAAACCAGGGGCTTTGCGTAAACTCGGCGGCCCCTTCCACAAAGAAAATGCCCCCCAGAAAAAGCGGCATAATAAAGATCTGCAGCAATCCCACCCGTCGCTGCGGCGTCCGCCACAGCAATTTCAACTCCTTGACCACCAGGCTGCGCAGGTCGGCAGGCAGCCAGGTCAACCACTCGCGCCCCGCGCCCGCTCGCGCTTGCTTCGGTTTTTCGGCCCGCGGCGCCACGCTGATCAGAAAACCCTCGCCCGTCAGCCAGCGCAGCAGCAGGCGCGACCACACCCAGCCAATTGCCAGCAGCCACGCCGCCGCATACCCCAACCATAGCAAAGAACTCCCCCAGTTTCCCAGGCTGGCTTGTTCAATGGCTCGCGCCGCCGCCCCTGGCGGCAGCCACTGCAGCGTATCCAATGGTCGCCACATCTCCACCTGAGCAGCATCCAGTTGGAAGCGCTCCGCTGCCCAGCCAATACTATTTTGCAGGAAGTAACAAGATGACCCCAGCAGCGAAAGCACGAGGATGCTGATGTCGCGGAAGCGGCGGCTGCGCAAGATGCCGCCGGCCACAGTCACCACCAGTTGGCTGGTAAACACCATGTGACCATATGCCAGCAGCAGCGCCAGCGGCAGGATCAGCAGCGCCGGCGACGCCCCCCAACCAATCACCACCGCCGCAAAAATGGGCAGCATCAGGTAAGTGGGAAAATCAAATAAGGTTCCCAACACAAAACTGACCGCCAGGTCGCGCCGCGTGACGGGATACACC
>JAGVTM010000166.1 GCA_019136785.1 Chloroflexota bacterium
GGACATGAGGTACGAGGTACGAGGTATGAAGTATGGCAGATCGAAACCGGCTAGAGCGGCGCTTCCTGGATACCATCTTCAGCAACAACGTTTCTGACCACTGGTCACTGACCACTGGTCACTGACCACTGGTCACTGACCACTCGCCACTGATCACTCTCTTCAATCGCCCGGCGGCGGCACAGGCAGATCGGCAACAGGCGTATCTTTCCATTTCTGCCCCTCTTCGATCAGCATCACCGGAATGCCATCGCGGATAGGGTACTTCAATCCTGAATCGGCGCACACCAGCCAACTGTCATGCACCAGTTCCAATCGCCCCGGATCCGGCCCGTACTTTTCTTTCTCCTGCACCGCCAACGGGCAGCGCAAAATCTCCAGCAAGTCAGGACTAATGGAAAGGGAGGGGGTGTCGTTCATAAATCATCCTTATAAAAACTCGCCAGGAACTCAAAAGCAGAATCTTCGCGTCCGCGCCGCCAAGCGGCGTCAGCGTCTTGGCGGTAAATTCTGGAGACTGGAGCAGTCTTGGAGATTGCTGCAGTCTGGAAAGCGCGTCACTCCTATTCTTTGAACCTTCGCGCCCTTTGCGTCTTGGCGGTGAATGTTTTATCTCTCAGCCAGTCAATGGCTTGATCATACGTCGTTCAACGTTAAGGGGCAACTGGCTCGTCGGCTGGCTCGCGGGTGACCATCACCGCGCTGGCTATCGTATGGCCTATAACGCGGCTCTCCTTCTCAATTTCCACCGTCAGCGGCCCGGCAAACGGGGCTACCTGTTTAATTTCCAGCACCGCCCCAGGCGTCAGACCCAGTTCAGCCAGATAGCGCAGCATCTCGCTGTTCTCGTCGTTCAGCACATAGGCAATCCGCGCCCGCACCCCCGCTGCCAGCGCCGACAGCGGCTCCGCTTCCACGCTGTGCATCACCCCTTCACGGCTGGGAATCGGGTTGCCATGCGGATCAAATTGGGGGTAGTTCAAAGCGGCGGCAATCCGTTCTTCCAGCTTCTCGCTGATCACGTGCTCCAAAATGTCCGCCTGTTCATGCACCTCGTCCCAGGTGAAGCCCAACGCTTCAATCAGGAAAAGCTCAATCAGGCGGTGGTGGCGGATAACTTCCAGGGCCACTTTTGTGCCGGCATCCGTCAGCGTCACCCCGTAATGCTTTTCATAATTCACCAGATGCAGCTTTGCCAGCCGTTGAATCATGCTGGTCACCGAACCCGGCTTCACATCCCGCGCCTCCGCAATGCGCGACGTAGTCACAGGCGTCTCTTCCATCGCCAGCATATAGATCGTCTTGAGATAATCCTCAATCGCCTGATGGTTCAAACTATTGCGTTGTTCTGACGAACCCGTTTCCAATGCGTTAATTTTTGGCATCCTGACCTCATATTTTAGGTACTCCAAAAATAGCATACCCCCGCGCGTTTGTCAAGGTAGGGGCGTATCGCATACGCCCAATCCACCCGCCCAACCGTAGGGGCGTATTGCATACGCCCTTTCTATCCCCAGCTCTTCTTTCCCCTCTTCGCGTTTTAGCGGTGAAATTCCCAAAATGTTGGAAACAATCCAATTTCCTGCTTTAATACTGAAACCCACCCGCAGCGCCGGCTTCCAGCCGGCAGGGACAAACGAACAGTTTGTCCTAGAACCCTCCGCGCCCTCCGCGTCTCCGCGTGAAACCATCTGGCGATGAAGGATAATACTGTAGATACCCTTATGTTAGATGCCCTTATGTTAGCAATTCACCAATTCACCAATTCACCAATTAATAATTAACTCCCCCTTCGCCCTCCAGGGCGACGTGAACACGCATTTTGAGGTCCTATGAAACAGGTATGGATTACCAAACCGGGCAACCCCGACGTGCTGCACCTCCAGGAAGCGCCTGACCCCATCCCCCGCACCGGCGAAGTCCGCCTGCGCGTTGAAGCCAGCGGCGTCAACTTTGCCGACATTCTGGGGCGCATGGGCATCTATCCTGACGCGCCAGACATTCCCTACGTGCCGGGGTACGAAGTTGCCGGCACAGTTGACCTCATCTCCCAGGGCGTCACGGGCATCAAAGAAGGCGACAAAGTCCTGGCCCTCACCCACTTTGGCGGCTACAGCGACGTCGTCTGCGTGCCCTACCGCTACGTCTTCCCCCGCCTGGACTGGATGAACGCCCAGGACGCCGCCGCCCTGCCGCTTAACTACCTCACCGCCTACTTCATGCTGGTAACCATGGGCTCGCTGCGCCCCGGCTGCCGCGTGCTGATCCACGGCGCCGGCGGCGGCGTGGGGCTGGCAGCCCTGGACATCTGCCGCATTTTGGGCGCAGAAACCTACGGCACCGCCTCCCCCGCCAAGCATCCCTTCCTGCTAGAACGCGGCCTGACGCACGCCCTGGACTACGCCAGCCCCGACTATGAACACGCCATTATGGACTTGACCCAGGGCAGCGGCGTACACCTGGTGCTGGAACCGCAGGGAGGTCCCCACTGGCGCAAGAACTATCGCCTGCTCAGCCCCACCGGGCGCGTCGTCTACTTCGGCATCAGCTACGCCGCTGCCGGCAAGCGCCGCTCCTGGGGGCAACTTCTCAACTTCCTACGCCACCTGCCCTATTTCACGCCCATTAAGCTGATCAACGAAAATAAGGGCGTCATGGGCTTCAACCTGATCCACTTATGGGATGAAATCGAACTGCTGCGCCAGGGCATGGCCCAAATCATAGACTGGTACGACGCCGCCCTCTTCCGCCCGCACATAGACCGCACCTTTCGCCTCCACGAAGCCGCCGCCGCCCACCACTTCATCCAGGAGCGCCAAAACACCGGCAAAGTGCTGCTGCTACCAGCCTAGCGCCCAAAGTAGGGCGATTTTCCAAAATCGCCCCCCCCAATCTTCGCGCCCTTCGCGTCTCCGCGTGAGGCTGTTTGCGAAGGGTTTCTGACCACTTCCCACTGACCACTGTTTTCAAAGGACAATGCTGTGGAAGCATCCAAAACAAAAGTATTAGTTGTAGACGACGAACACGCCATCCGCCGTTTCTTGCGTACCGCCCTGGACGCGCACGGGTACGAAGTACACGAAGCGGCTACCGGCGAAGACGCCATCCTGCAAACAATCAACGTCCGCCCCGATCTGATTATTCTCGACCTGGGTTTGCCCGGCATAGATGGCATTGAAGTCACCCGTCGCATCCGCGAATGGTCGCAGACGCCCATCATTATTCTGTCCGTGCAAAACCAGGACACCGATAAGATCGAAACCCTGGACGCCGGCGCAGACGACTATCTAACCAAACCGTTTAGCGTGGGCGAACTAACGGCGCGGCTGCGCGTGGCCATGCGCCACACCCGCCAGGAAGAGCCAGAACTGGTATTCATCAGCGGCAAACTGCGCGTGGATTTAACTGCCCGCCTGGTCACCTATGCCGGCGAAGAAGTGCAGCTAACGCCGACAGAATACGATCTGCTGCGGCTCTTAATCAAGCACGCCGGGCGGGTGCTGACGCACCAGCAGTTGCTTAAAGAAGTACGCGGCGCGGGCTACCAGACGGAAACGCACTTGCTGCGCGTACACATGAGCAATCTACGCCGTAAGATTGAGCGGGACCCCTCAGACCCCCAGGTGATCTTGACCGAGCCAGGCGTGGGGTATCGCCTGAAGCTGGAACTATAAGCATTACCTCTCCGAAAGCCCCCTTCCCTCAGAGGGAAGGGGGTTGGGGGATGGGTGTCCTGACCTGGGGGGTGTCCTGACCTGAGGGGTGTCCTGACCTGGGGGGTGTCCTCACCCCCGTTTACCAGATTCTTTTCTTAAACCTCAAGAACTTCTAAATGGGCAAAGCAATCGAGAAAATGGCGCCGCCGCCAGGGCGGTTTTCCGCCCAAATGCGCCCATTGTGCGCTTCCACAATCCCCCTCGCAATGGATAAGCCCAGACCGGTGCCGCCAATGCTGCCGGCATTCAACCGGTAAAACTTGCTGAAAATATGCTCCAACTCCCCTTCTGGCAGCCCCGGCCCCCTATCCTGAACAGTGATAATCACGTCTGGCTGCGCCAGGTACGCTTCAATTTCAATCAGCGTATGCGCTGGCGAATACTTCACGGCATTGTCCACCAGATTCACCAACGCCTGCACCATCAAGGTTAAATCAATCGCCAGCGGCGGCAGGTTATTGGGAATGCTCCGTTTGACCTGTCGTCCCTGCAGTTGGTTAGGCATTTGCGCCAGAGCGGCCCCCACCAGTTCCGAAACGTCATACGGCTGGCGCGTCACCTTCAACGCCCCCGACTCCAAGCGCGTCATGTCCAGCAAGTTACCGACCAGCCGGTTCAGCTTCAGCGCTTCTTCCCAGGCGGCATAAGTCAAATCCTGCCGCGCCGGTTCTGAAAGCAATTCGGCGTCATCCAGCAGGCTGCTCAACGCCCCCGTAATCGTCGCCAGCGGCGTGCGTAAATCGTGCGAAATAGAGTTGAGCAGCGTGGTTTGCAGCTTTTCCGTTTCCTCTAACAGGCGCGTGCGCCGCGCCTGCTCCGCCAGGTTGGCTTTCTCCAGCGCCAGCGCCATCTGGCTGGCAAAGGAAGTCAGGAAGCGGCGCTGTTCGCCGCTCAAAGCGCCGGGCGGCAGTTCCACCGCCATCACCCCCACCACCTGCCCCGATGTGTGCAAAGGCAAATAATACCCCTTCACGCCCGTCAGGGTATCTGTGTGCCGCCCTGCCGGCTGTCCGTGGCGGAACACCCAATCAGCCACCGCGTAGCTGTCCGGCTCCAGGTGGAAATCGGGCGTGCCGGCATTTAACGTCAACCGCTCCCCGGCTTCATCCGGCAAAAATATAGCCACCGGCCCGCTAAACGTCGCCGTCACATGTTTCACGCCCGTCTGCGCAATTTCGGGCAGCGTGGAAACGACCGCCAGCCGTTGGCTTAACTCATACAACGCCGCCGTCTGCGCTTCGCGGCGGCGCGCCGCCAGCGTCTGCTCGTGAGCGCGCGCCGCCAGCGTGCTGACCACCAGCCCCACCGCCAGCAGCCCCACAAACGTGAGGACATACTGCACGTCGGTCACCGCAAAGGTGTAATACGGCGGCACAAAGATCAGGTCGAAAGCAATAACGCTCAACAGCGAAGCCATAATAGCCGGCCCCCGCCCAAACCAGAAAGCAGCCAGCATGACGCCCGCCAGATAAAGCATCACCAGGTTGGTGGGATTCACAATCGGTCGCAGCGGCAGCCCCAGCAGCGTCGCCAGCAGTGTCAGTCCCGCGCCAGACAGATAAGCCTGCCAGTGCAGCGGCTGCCTGTCTGCCGCCAGGCTGGAGCGCGCCGCTCGCTCCGGCTCTGCTTTGCCGCTGATAACGTAGACGTCCATATCCTGGCTGTGCCGCAAAATCTGGTCAATGATCGAGCCTTGCAGCCACTCCCGCCAGGGCGACCGCAGCGGTTTGCCCGCTACAATCTTGGTCACATTCCGGCTCAGCGCGTAGCTCGTCAGCGTTTCGGCGATAGAATGACCGCTCAGCCGCACCGTCTGCGCCCCTAACTCTTCCGCCAGGCGCAGCGTGCGCGCCACCCGCTCTTCATCCGCTTTGGACAGACCCGCCCCCGCCGTCGTTTCCACGTAGGCGGCAATCCACTCTGCGTCTAACCGCCGCGCCAGCCGCCGCGTGGTGCGCACCAGCCTTTCGCTCAGCGGGCTGGGGCTGACGCACACCAGCAGCCTTTCCCCCGCGGGCCAGGGCCCCGAAATGGCGTGCCGCTGCATGTAAGCCCGCATCTGCTCATCCACGCGATCGGCAGTGCGCCGCAGCGCCATTTCCCGCAGCGCCGTCAGGTTCCCGGGGCGGAAGAATTTGCGCAGCGCCTGTTCCGCCTGTGCCGGCAAATACACTTTGCCCGTTTCCAGGCGGTGCAGCAGTTCATCCAGCGGCAGGTCTATCAGCTCAATTTCGTGCGCCTCATCCAGAATATAATCAGGCACAGTCTCGCGCACCGTCACCCCTGTCACCTGGCGCACCACATCGTTGAGGCTTTCCAGGTGTTGGATATTGACGGTCGTATACACGTCTATGCCGCTACCCAGCAGTTCCAACACATCCTGGAAACGGCGCGCATGGCGCGAACCCGGCGCATTCGTGTGCGCCAGTTCATCCACCAGCGCCAGTTGCGGTTGCCGGCGCAAAACAGCGTCCGTATCCATTTCCGTTAATGTGATGCCCCGGTAAGGGATTTCGCGCCGCGGCATCACCTCCAGCCCTGCCAGCAGCGCGTCGGTTTCCACGCGCCCATGCGTTTCCACGTACCCCACCACCACATCCACCCCGGCGGCGCGCCGCTGCTGCGCCGTTTCCAGCATGGCATACGTCTTGCCCACGCCAGCCGCATACCCCAAGAAAATCTTCAGCTTGCCGCGCGACTCCTGGGCAGTATCGTGCTTTATCCGGTCCAGGAGTTGATCGGGGTCTGGTCGTTTATCTAGCATAAACCTGATTTACCGCCCTCCACGCCCTCCGCGTCCCGCGTAAGCGGACTGCCGCGTAAGCGGACTGCCGCATGAAGCTATCTTCTGACCACTGGTCACTCGCCACTGATCACTACTCAGATTGTAAACTATCCAGCGCCAGATTCAACTGCAGCACGTTCACCCGCGGCTCGCCCAACAGGCCCAACGTGCGCCCCTCCACATGGTCAGCCACCAGTTGGCGCACCACGGCTTCTGCCAGCCCCCGCGCTCTGGCCACGCGCGTTATCTGGTATTCCGCCGCCGCCACGCTGATGTGCGGGTCCAGCCCGCTGCCCGACGAAGTAACCAGGTCCACCGGAATGGGCCGCGTGTTGCCTGGGTCGGCGGCAGCCAGCGCCGCCATGCGCGCCGCTACCTGTTCCGCCAGCGCCGGGTTGCTGGGCGCCAGGTTAGAGCCAATAGAAGCGCCGCCGTTATACGGATAGGGGGAAGTCAGCGACGGTCGTCCCCAAAAATAAGCCGGGTCGTCAAACGGCTGACCAATCAATTCCGAGCCAATAATAACCCCCTCTCTTTCTATCAGGCTGCCATTTGCCTGCTGCGGAAAGAAGGTCTGCGCCACGGCGGTAACCGCCAGCGGATACAGCAAACCCGTCAACAAACTGAACAAGAAAAACAGCGCCAGCGCCGGTCGCCCCAAATGCTGCCACATCTTCATAAAACATCTCCTCGTAGGGCGGGTTGGCAACCCGCCCATTCTTCCGGTAATACTCAGGACAAGCCTTCGCGTCTTTGCGGTAAGAAAAATTCTTAGCAACTGGTGACCCATACAAAATTCGTGCCATTCGCCAAACCTGTCCTGAGGGTAGTGCTGCACTTAATCGTGGTGGGTGTCAGCCCCGCCTGCGGCGGGGCTGACACCCATTTTTATGGGCAATTTTGGGCGCGTCTGCGCCAAAATTTGCCCGTCACTGATTCAAACCAATCCCAAAGC
>JAGVTM010000561.1 GCA_019136785.1 Chloroflexota bacterium
GGAAATGCCTTGCAATCACCGCCATGCGGTTCTGGCTGCCGGCATGGACGCCCGCAATATACGCCTTTCCCATTTGCCCCACCCAATACGGGTCCCCGCCAAAAACGCTGTCTCCCAGGTCCTTCAGGCTGGCGGGAGCCGGCTTTTCCAACACATCCAGCGACGGCCCTAGCAGCATGTTAATGCCGATGGTGGACAGTTCCGAGCCTACGATTTCACCCACCGATTCGGCAAACTCAGGCTGCCAGGTGGCCCCGATAGCCATCTGGCTGGGGATAGGCGTCAGCCCGCTGCGAATCTCGGTATCTGGCAGCCCGCCGCCGGCGTGGCTCACGGCCACAAACAGGGGCACGCTGGCCCCCACTGGCTCCGGGATGGGCGTAGGGGGCAGCGTATCGTCCACAGGCGTGGGCGCTGCCGGCAATATCTGCCCCAACAGCGCCAACTGCTGCAAATCGCGCGTCAGACCCGCAATTTGTCCAGGCAGGGGCGCGGCGTTAGAAAAGTTGTCATTTTCGGCCATTAAAGCCACCCCGCCCACCTTATAATCCAATATCAGCCGCGCAATGTCGCTGTCTGCGGCTGCCGTATTCCCGCTAAAAGTCACCAGGAACAACTGCCCCACGCGCTCCGCCGGGCTCAGGCTGCTCAACAGCGCCGCTGCGTTATCCATATAACTGACTTCCGCCGCCGCGCCGCTGTTTCCGCTGCGCCCGGCGAAGAGCATAATCAGGAGAATGAGGCTGAACAGCCAGACACGTTTCATCATAACCAGAGGTGTGACACGCTAAGTAACTGTCCCTAAATAACCTGGCGATTTGGGTTCGTAGTAACCGCTTTAGCGGTTTGGACGGCTAAACTTGTGCTGAGCGTAGTCGAAGTAGCCATTACTACGAACTTGTTTCTGGACAATTACTGAACAACAAAAGAGGTAACTATTCGGCTTCAGGTGGTGCAAGGCACTGGCCAAGCGGTTTTGACCTGTTGGAACTCCTGTGGCCAGTGCCTTGCACCTGTATAGTTACCAAAAGAGTATGGCTTGAGTATACTGAGTCACTCAGGTGAGAGCAATGGGAGTTCTGTGGGCTGGCCATTCTCATTATTGCCTGATTGCTCACCCAACATTCATTGCTCAGTCAGGTGGGTGTGCTACAATCGCCCACGCTCAAACAAATGACCTTTCACTCCGTTATCATGAAACGTATGCCTTATGTCAAATCCAACACGTAATGTCATCACCATTCTGCTAACCGTCCTTTTAACCCTGACGGCTTTTGCTGCCGGCTTTTTTGTCCATGACGCCCTGCAGGACGCGCGCCAGCCCGGCGTGGCTCAGGCGGCGGCGGATGAAGCCATGGCGCTGTTTTGGGAAGCGTGGCAGCACGTAGACAACAACTTTATTGGCGAGCGCCCAACGGCGCAGGCGCGGACGTATGGCGCCATTCGCGGCTCATTTGCCTTGTTAGAAGACCCCTACACGGTGTTCATTGAGCCGCAGGTGCGCGAACAGGAGAGAGAGAGCCTGAGCGGGATATTTGGCGGTATTGGCGCCGTGCTGCAGCGAAACGAAGCCGGCGAAATGCTGCTGCTGCCCACGCCAGGCAATCCGGCGGCCAATGCCGGCATTCTCACCAACGACATCCTGCTGGCAGTGGATGGTCAAACCATTACGCCCGAACAAACCGTACAGCAAGTAGCCGAATTGATCCGCGGCGAAAAAGGCACCATCGTCGTCCTCACCATTCGCCGCACCGCCACAGGCGAAATCGCGGACGTGTCGGTAGAACGAGGCGACATCTTAATTCCCTCTGTCTCTTACCGCCTGTTGGCGGATACCACCATTGGTTACATCCAGCTAACCCGCTTTAGCGGTGAAAGCAGCAAAGAAGTGGCTCAAGCCATTACCGCGCTGCAAGCAGAAGGCGCGCAGCAGCTTATCCTGGATTTACGACACAACGGCGGCGGCTTGTTGGACGCTGCCGTAGCCGTTTCCGATCTGTTCCTGGATGGCGGCGTTATCTTGCGGCAAGTCAGCCACAACGAGGATGAACAAACCTTTGACGCCCATCGCACCACCGCTGCCGGCGACATGCCCCTGGCGCTGCTGGTGGATGGCGGCACCGCCAGCGCCGCCGAAATTGTGGCGGGCGCGCTGCAAGACCACCGGCGCGCCGTCTTGATTGGCAGCCCCACCTTTGGCAAAGGTTCCGTACAATTAATCTATGATTTGAGCGATGGCTCATCGGTACACGTTACCTCAGCCCGCTGGTATACTCCTGCCGGCAACCAACTGGATGGCCAGGGGCTGACCCCCGATATAGCCGTGGAAATCACCCAGGAGGCTATTGACAAAGGTCAGGATGAACCCTTAGACCGTGCTGTTCAATTTTTAGAAAGTGGAGAGTAAGTAAGCATGAATGATTCGCGAAAAGTCCTCATCGCTTTGGGGGGTGTGCTGGCGATATTGGCTTGCATATGCATAGTTGGCGCAGGCATCTTGTTAGCGGGCACAATGATTATTAACAGCCGAGTGGAATCGCCCGCTGTGTCCAACGCGCCTACCGTAGAAGCAATCCAGGTGATGCCCGGCAGCGCCGATGAACCGGTTGAACCCGCCGACGCGCCGCCGACCGCGCTGCCGGTTGCGCCGCCAGTATTGCCCCCGGCGGAGGATGCGCCTGCGACCAGCGACGCGCCCCCGCTTGAACTTGATCTGGAACAGTTGGATATGTCCGTCTTTGACGAAAGTTGGGATCTGATTGCCAGTGAATATGATGGCCCCCTACCCACGCCCACCGAACTGCTGTCGGCGACTGTCAACTGTTCCGTGCAATATACCCTGGGGGATGAAGCGTACAGCCAGTTGCAGCCGCAGTTGGAGACCGTGCTGGCCGGCAGCAGCCTCCCTGAGAACAGCACCGTGGACGATCTTGATCTGCAGCCATTTTACCAGGCATGGCAGGTGGTGCAGCAGTCATACGCGGGCGACCTGCCGGCAATGGAAGACCTGCGCGCCACCACAATAGCCTGTTCCATTGTGGAGACGATAGATGACCAGTTTACTGGCTACACGCCGCCCGCCGCTGCGGCCCGCATGCGTGAAGACCTGAGCGGCACCTTTGAAGGAATTGGCGCATTTGTGCGCTTGAACGATGACGGCATCCTGGAAATTGCCCGCCCCATGGATGGCCAGCCGGCAGACCAGGCAGGCTTGTTAGCCGGTGACTTGATTGTAGGCGTGGATGGCGAAAACGTCATCGGTCAATCGCAGGACGAGGTTATTTCCAAAGTGCGCGGGCCCCGTGGCACGGTCGTCGTGCTGACGATTCAACGCGAAGGCGTGACCGAACCTTTTGACGTGACCATCACACGCGCGCGCATTGAGATACCCATTGTGGAACAGGAAATGCTGGAGGGCAACATCGCCTACATTCATCTGACTTCCTTTAGCCGTAACGCCGAAGAGCAGATGGTGGTCGCGCTGACGCAGTTGCTGGCTCAAAATCCGGTGGGCTTGATCTTTGATCTGCGCGATAACCCCGGCGGCTTTCTGGATCAATCCATTGCCGTGGCCGACCTGTTCTTGTCTGACGGCATTGTGGCCCAGGAACGCAACAAAGCGGGTTTGAATGAACTGTTTTCGGCGGAATCAGGCGAAATGGCGGAAGCGATACCCCTGGTGGTCTTAGTGAATGCCGGCAGCGCCAGCGCTTCCGAAATTGTTGCCGGCGCCCTTCAAGAAAATGAACGAGCCATCATTATTGGCGAAACCAGCTTCGGCAAAGGCTCCGTCCAGTTGCCGCACGAACTGTCTGATGGCGGCGAACTGCGCGTTACCATTGCCCGCTGGTACACCCCCGATAACAACACCATTGACCAGCAAGGCATTCAGCCGGACATTGAGATACCCACCCCCGAAGATCTAAACGGCCCCGATGACACCCAACTACAGCGGGCTATTGAATATATTCAGACCGGGCAGTAAAGGAGTTGCCCCTACGACCAGGATATTGGGAACTAATGTCTTGTCAGTTGTGATTTGATAGATTGGTTTAATCTGGTTGGACGTTGAGAAAATAATCGGGTAATCCTGCCCTGTTGCCAGGGAAGGGGTAATGGTGGGCGAAGGGCGCGCAGCGCCCCTCGCCCACTCTGAAAAGCCCCCTTCCCCCTGAAGGGGGAAGGGGGTTGGGGGATGGGGGTCTCTCCCCTTGGGCTGTCCCCACCCGTGCCACCCCCGTTTACCGAACTGTTTTCTTAAACCTCAACAGATACCCGACTCCTCAATCTACCAATTCCTCCTGGACAGGATACGAACGACGGTTCTAAATCCCTGATGACCACGCGCCATGAGCAAAAAGCAGACGAGCGAAGACGGAATTAAAATAATCGCCCAAAATCGGCGGGCGCGCCACGATTACGATCTGTTGGAACGGTTTGAAGCCGGACTGGTGCTGACGGGAACGGAGATTAAATCCATTCGCGATCACAAGGTCAGCCTGCAAAACAGCTTCGTCCAGGTGCGTAACGGCGAAGTGTGGCTGGTAGATGCCAATATTGCCCCCTACGTGCATGGCAACCGCGAAAACCACGAACCTACCCGTCCGCGCAAACTGCTGCTGCATCGCCGCGAAATTGGCAAATTGATGGATGCCGTAGCCACAAAGGGCATTACACTCATTCCCCTGCGCGTTTACCTGAAGAAGGGACGGGCAAAGCTGGAGTTTGCCATTGCTCGCGGCAAGAAGCTGTACGACAAACGACAAGACCTGGCCCGGCAGGACGCCCGCCGCCAGGTAGAACGCGCCCTGCGCGAGAAATACCGCTAGATACCCCCCCCATCCCCGTAGGGCAGGCTGCCAACCCACCCATCCCTCAAAAATAACCGCACACACAGCGCGAACGCCAGAGAAAGGGTAATACCGCCCCCACTGCCAGGTAAGGGGTAATGAGGGCAAGGGCGCGCAGCGCCCTCGCCAGGGACGGGGTAATGTAGGGCGAGGGGCGCGCAGCGCCCCTCGCCCTCTCCGAAAGCCCCCTTCCCCCTGGGGGAAGGGGGTTGGGGGATGGGGGTCTTCATCCTTAGATGTCCCCCCCCGTTTACCCGACCATGCTCCTAAACCTCAATCAGTTTATCCTTCCCATCGAAGTCAGGCATCAGGTGGGGCATAAGCGCGCACAATGCCCCGCAGCAGACGCGCCAGGCGCGGCACTGTCTGGTTGGCGACCGCCAGCACTTCTTCGTGCGTCAGCACGTCAGCCGGGTTTTCTTTAACGATGTCCGTGATGGTGGAAATGGCGATGGTGGAAATGCCGGCATGAACCGCCGCAATCACCTCCGGCACCGTAGACATGCCCACCGCATCACTGCCCAACTGCCGCAGCATACGCAGCCCCGCCCGCGTCTCATACACAGGCCCCGTCGTCGCCGTGTACACCCCCTGACGCAGCGGAATATTCTCCGCCTGCGCCACACTCAAGGCTAACTCCAGCAGCGCTGGCTGGTATGCCTGCGTCATATCTGGAAAACGAGGCCCCAGATCATGGGCATTGGCCCCAATCAGTGGATTATTAAACATCCAATTGATATGATCAATGATCAGCATCATATCCCCAGGCAAATACGTGGGGTTCAAGCCGCCGCAGGCGTTCGTGATCAACAGCAGTTCAATCCCCAATTCCCGCAGCACCCACACCGGGAATACAACCTGCTTCATGCTATATCCCTCATAATAATGCACGCGCCCCTGCATAATAGACACTTGTTTGCCGGCAAGCTGCCCCAAAACCAGTTGCCCCTCATGCCCGGAGACCGAAGAAGTAGGAAAGTGAGGAATATCCGCAAAAGGAATCACCACCCGCTCGCTGACATCGTCAGCCAATGCGCCCAGACCAGACCCCAGGATCAGACCAATTTGCGGTCTACGCGGGTCAAGCGTGCGAATAAAGGCGGCGGCGGCTTTGCTTTTCTCAATCCAATCGTGCATAGGTGCGCTCCTTAAGCGGGAGAGAGCCGGCTTTGCTGGCTACGCTTTAATCTCCAACCAGTTGTAGCCGCTGCCCGTATCCACTTTCAGCGGCACGTCCAGGGCGTAAGCGTTAGACATGATCTCTACCACCAGGTCGCGCACCGGATCTAACTCCGCTTCCGGCGCTTCTAACACCAGTTCGTCGTGTACTTGCAAGATCATCCGCGCCTGGAACTGCGCCTGGAGTGCCTGGTGCAGGCGGATCATGGCAATCTTGATAATGTCCGCCGCGCTCCCCTGAATCGGATGGTTAATGGCTTCCCGTTCAGCGCGGGCGATCACGTCCCGGTTTGCGCCGCCAGGCACGCGAAACACGGGGAAGTAACGCCGTCGCCCCAGCAGCGTTTCCACGTACCCCTGCTCGTGCGCCATGCGCTTGGTCTGTTCCAGGTAACGGTTGATGCCCGGAAAACGCTGAAAATAGACCTTAATGAAATCCTCCGCTTCCGCCAGCGTCAACTCTGAATCGCGCGACAACCGGAACGCGCCCATGCCATAAATCAGGCCGAAGTTCACCGCTTTGGCAAAGCGACGCTGTTCAAACTTGACTTCCTCAATAGGGATGCCGTACACAGCCGCCGCCGTGGTGCGGTGAATGTCCTGCCCCTGGCGGAATGCTTCAATCAGCGCCGGGTCTTTACAGACGTGCGCCAGCACCCGCAGTTCCACCTGCGAGTAATCCGCCGCCAGCAGCGCCCAACCGGGACGGGAAACAAAGCCGCGCCGGATCTGCCGCCCAACTTCCGTGCGGATTGGAATATTTTGCAGATTAGGCGAGTTGCTGGCCAGCCTGCCCGTGACCGAACCTGTCTGGTTGAAACTGGTATGAATACGCCCCGTGTGCGCATTGATCATTTCGGGCAGGGCATCCACGTAAGTGCTTTTCAGCTTGGCCAGTTCGCGGTGTTCCAGGATCAGATGGGTGATGCCTGATTCGTCAGCCGCCTCCAGGCTTTGTAATACGTCCGAAGCCGTGGAATAGTGCCCGCTTTTGGTGCGGCGCAGCTTTTCATGTGGCAGCTTGAGTTCTTTGAACAGGACGTCGCTGAGTTGTTGGGTAGAGTTGATGTTGAACGGCGTGCCGGCAATCTGATAAATCTCCCCCTCCAGTTCCTGCAACCGCGCCTCTAATTCCTGCGACATCTGCTTAAACACCGCCACATCCACCCCCACCCCTATCTGCTCCATATCGGACAACACGGGCATCAGCGGCATCTCTATGGCCGTCAGCAGATGTTCCAACCCCAATGATTTGACCTCTGGCTCCAGCTTCTGTTTCATGCGCAGCGTGATGTCTGCATCAGCAGCCGCGTACGGCGCTGCCTTTTCAATGGGAACCTGATCAAACGTGATCTCCGTCCGCCCCCGCCCGATCAGCTCGCTGATCTCCGTCATCTTTATGCTCAGGTAGTGACTTGCCTGTTCT
>JAGVTM010000173.1 GCA_019136785.1 Chloroflexota bacterium
GGAGCGGTTCCCGCCGCCGCAGCCGCAGACCGTTTTTAGTCGCGGCTACCATGAGACGGTGGGTTCGTGCGGCGCGGGCAAGGCGCTGAATTTGCACAGGTTGGGGCTGGATGTGACCCTATACGCCCTGATTGGGGCGGATGAAGCCGGGGAGCGGGCGCAGGCGATCTTGCAGCAGGCGGGCGTGCCGTTTGTGCCCGGCCTGGACCCCGGCGGCACGCGCCGCCACGTCAACCTGATGGACGCCAATGGGGGGCGCATTTCCATTTTCATCGCTGACGGTAGTTTTGATCCGCCGCTTGACCTGGAGACGGTAGCCGGGCTGCTGCCGGCATCTGACGTCGTCGTCTTGAATATCACCCATTACTGCCGGCATTTCATCCCCCTCATCCGCGCCCACGGCAAACCCATCTGGTGCGACATCCACGACTACGACGGCGTTAATCCCCACCACCGTGACTTCATTGACGCCGCCGAGGTTGTGTTTATGAGTTCGGAAAAGATGCCGGCATACCGCGACTTCATGCAACGGCTGGTAGATGGCGGCAAAAAGCTCGTCGTCTGCACCCACGGCAGCCAGGGCGCTACTGCCCTCACCCAGACTGGCGACTGGTACGAAGCGCCCGTCGTGCCCGATGCCCGCCTGGTGGACAGCAACGGCGCCGGCGATGCCTTCTTTGCCGGCGTCTATTATGGCTTATCTCGCGGCTGCCCCCTGCCGCGCAGCCTGCGCCTGGGGGCTGTCGCCGCCAGCTTCTCTCTCGCTTCCCTGGAACTGGCGCACCCCGACCTCACCCCGGCGGCGTTGGAATCGGCTTATGCCCGTCTGGGTTGGCTGTAGCCGGCGGTCGCAGCGACCAGCGCTCCCCGACCACAATCACGATAGCGACTGCCAGCAGCAATCCAAAGTTCAGCCAGCGTCCCTGGTTGGTCGCCAGCAGCGGCAGCAGCGTCGCGCCGCTGAGGTTGCCCATGGCGTGGAACAACATAGCGACCAGCACGCTGCCGCGGGTGTGGTTAAACAGCCAGGTGTAAAGGACAGCCAATACGATTTGTTGCGCCACAAACTGCCACACGGGAATGACCTGCTGCGCCGTGCCCTCGATAAAGTGCAGCGGCAGATGCCACAAGCCCCACAACAGTCCCAACCCCAGACTACCCCCCAGCGCGCCCCAGCGCCGCTGCATCGGCTCCAGGGCGTAACCGCGCCAGCCGAACTCCTCTCCTAAAGGCCCCCCCAGAAAGAAGATAAAGAAAAACGTGCCGATTAAGTTGAGGGGTTGGGCGAGTAGGGGAAATGCCGGCATTTCCCACCCCAACAACCGCCCACCTCCCACCGTCAACACGGCTACCAGAGGCAGCAGCAGCAGCGTGGGTAGCCACCAGATGCGGTCAAACCCCACGTTTACGCCCCGCCGCGCCAGTTGGCGCACCCCGGCGCGCCCCGCCGCCCGCGCTGTCAGGGCAAAAGCCACAATACCTGGGGCAAACGGGGCAAACATCCCTGGCAATCCGGCTACTGCCGGCAATCCCGGCAACACCGTAGAGCGCAGCAGCGACGGCAGCCACAGCAACCAGGACAAAGCAAAGGTCAACAGAAAAAAGAGACGAACGCGGTACTGCATATCATTCCTTTGTGATTCTATTCACCACAAAAACGTCAGGACTTCATCATCTTCTTCGCGCTCTTCGCGTCTTTGCGGTGAAATTCAGTAACTATACAGGCTCTCTGGCATTTAACCACAAACGGCGCGAAGGCCACAAAGTTTTCCTCTTTATCTTTGCGCTCTTTGCATCTTTGCGGTGAATAGTTACGAAATGATTAGCTTTCCTGCCACAACTGCTGCATTTCCGGCGACTGCGCCAACAACGTCGCCAACGGGCCACGGGCCGCCACCTGACCATCTTGCAGCAAAATGATCTGATCCGCCTGGCGCAGCGCCGCCCGGCGGTGGGACACCACCAGGCAGGTAGGACGTTCCGCGCCGCTGGCGGCGGCAAACAGCCGTTCCCACAACTGGCGTTCCGTTTCCACATCCAGGGCGCTGGAGAGGTCGTCGAACACCAACAGTTCGGGCTGGCGCACAAACATGCGCGCCGCCGCCGCCCGCTGTATCTGCCCGCCGGAGAGGCGCACGCCGCGGGGGCCCACCAGCGTGTCCAGCCCTTGCTCCATGTCCGCCACATCCGGCGCCATCACCGCGTGATAGATGGCGCCGTCCAGGTCTACCCTGGCTTCGGGCAGCCCCAGCAAGATATTGTGGCGCAGGCTGTCGCTGAACAGGCGCGGCGTCTGCCCCGTGTAGGCGCAGCGCGGCGGCGTGAAGAAGCTGGCGGGGTCAGCCACCCGTTCCCCATTCCAGCGGATTTCGCCCGATTGCGCCGGCAGCAGCCCCAGCAAAGCCTTGAGCAGCGTCGTCTTGCCGCTGCCAATGCGCCCCGTAATCACCGTGAACGAACCGCGCGGCACATCCAGATGGATGTGGCGAATGCCGTTTCCCGAATCCGGGTAGATATAGCTCAGGTCGCGCACGGTCATCGTTTGCAGCCGGTGCTGCGGCGTTTTGGGCGTGTAGGGCAATTCGGGCAGGTTCCCATCCATATAGATGGGATGGTGGGCTGCCACCGCGCCTGCCGGCAGCCCTTGCATCATGGCGTCCAGCCGCACCGTGGAGACGCCTACCTGTTTGTAACGGGTGATGACCGTGCCTGCCACGCGCATCACCTGGGTCATGGGCCAGATGTAGGCGGCAAACAGGGCAAAATCGCCCACCGTAAAACTGCCGGCAGCCATGGCCTGCGCCGCCAGCAGCAGCACCAACCCCATGCCCACGTCCACCGTGCCGTTGCTCAACGCTTCCACCGTGCGCTCTAGCACCTGGTCTTTGACCATTGCCTGGCGGCGGGCGTCGTTAAGCTGGCGGAAGTGGGCAATAATGCGCTCTTCGGCGTCCGCCACTTTAATGGCTTGCGTGGCGTTAAAGATGTCGGCAATCATGCCCGTCACGCGGCTGGTGGCTTCGCGGCTGGCCTGGCGGTAGCGCCGCGCCCGTTCCCCCAGCCGCCGCGCCAGGGCAATCACCAGCGCCAGCGGCAGGAACGTGCCCACCGTCACCCAGGGGTTTATGCTCAGCATTACCCCCAGGGCGATGATGGCGGAGACGCCAAAGCCGATCACGTCGTCAATGACCACGATGGCTTGCAGCATCAATTCTGGATCGTCGCGCAGGGTGCTCATCACTTCGCCGCTGGAGAGGCGGTGGCCATCTGGGTGGCGGGGCAGGGGGTCGGCTGCCGGCATCTCCCACACCCGCGCCATCATATTCCGGATCAGCAGCGCCATGCCGTGAAACTCAAAGTTAATAAAAGCCAGCGCCGCCGCCGCCAGCGCCGCCGCTGCCACAAAGGCATACCCAAACTGCGCCGCCGCCACCTGCCCCACCGTCAGCGCCAGCCCCGGCTCGCCTGTCAGGTAGTTGAAATAGGCGCGCAGGATCAAGCCCAACGCCGTCCCCGCTGCCGCGTGCAGCGTAAACGTAATCACGTCCGTCACGTAATACCGCGGTCGAAACTTAATAAGCTGCCAGAAATATTGATACGGTTTCATGGTTTGTCAAAGTAGTGCAAGGCACTGACCTGCCCAGTTGGAACTCCTGTGATCAGTGCCGCGCGCCCGTAAATTAACCATTCACGAATTCACCCATTCACCCATTAATTATCCCCCCCCCTCAAGCCATCGCTTCTTCCATGCCCGTTTGCAACAGTTGAAAAAAGCGCGACCCGGCATCCGCCGCCAGCCGCGCCCGCTCGCCGTGTTCGATCACCCGTCCCTGCTCCAAAATCATAATCTCATCCGCCCGCTGCACCGTGCCCAGGCGGTGCGCCACAATGATCGCCGTCCGCCCCGCCAGCAGCCGCGTCATAGCCCGTTCCACCAACTGCTCCGTGGCCGGGTCCAGGCGGGAAGAGGCTTCGTCCAACACCACCAGCCCCGGATCCGCCAGAAAGACGCGGGCAAAAGCCAGCAGTTGCGCCTGCCCGGCGGACAGGCTGTGGCTGCCCGCCAGCGGCGTATCCAGCCCATCGGGCAGCCCATCCAGCCACTCCGCCAGCCCCACTTCTTGCACCACCTGTTTGATGCGCGCGTCGGGCATGGCCGGGTCAAACAGCGTCAGGTTGTCGCGCACGCTGGCGTGGAACAACTCCACCTCCTGCGTCACCATGCCGATGCGCTGCCGCAGTTGCCGCTGCGTGGCGGCGCGGATGTCCACGCCGTTCAGGGTAATGGCCCCCTGGGTGGGGTCGTAAAAGCGGAACAGCAGTCTGGTCAGCGTGGTTTTGCCGCTGCCCGTGCGTCCCAGCAGCCCCAACACCCGCCCTGCCGCCAGATGAAAAGCAACGTCCGCCAGCGCGGGCTGTTCGGGCGCGTCGGCGTAGTGGAAGCTGACGTTGTCGCAAGAGACCGCCAGCGCCCCCACGCCCAGGTCGGCGCCGCGCCCGTCTACAATCGTGGGCTGCTGCGCCAGCAAATCCGCCACGCGGTTCAGGCTGGCTGCCGCCCGCTGCAAATCCTCCACCTGCCGCAGAATTTCCCACAACGGCCCCTTGATCACATCAATGTAGTAGAAGATGAGGTAAATACTGCCAATGCTCAGCGCGCCGTTGCGGAACAGGGTGTTCCCCAACACGTGCGCCGCCACGTAAGCCAGGGTAAAGAGGGTGATAGGCAGGGTGATCACGAATACGTTCAGGCGCATGGCGTGGCGCATGCTCAGCCAGCGCGCCCGCGACAGGCGGTGCAGCCGCTGCATAATGTAGGCTGTGGCCCCATTGCTGCGAATGTCTTCCGCGCCGTTCAACCACTCCTCCAGATGCCCAAACAGGCTGGCTTCGCTCTGCCGCAGCCCCTCCCAGCGGGGCACAATGCGCTGGTTCAAGTGGCGCAGATAGACCGCCCCCGCCAGGCTGATCAGGGTGATAGCCAGCCCCACGCCCCAGTCCAGCGCCCACAACAGCGCCAGCACGCCCGCCAGCAGCAGCAAATTGCTGGCCAGGCGGATCACCAGCCGCGAAAAGAAGTTTGCCAGCTTGTTGACGTCCCCGTCCACCCGTTCGATCAATTCCCCCGGCTTGTGCACTTTGTGGAAGCTCATGTCCAGGCGCAGGCAGTGCCCCGCCAGGTCGGCGCGCAGGGCGTTGGTGGCTGTCCAGGCCACGTTTTCGCCCACGTAGGTGGCGACGATTTGCAGCAACTGGCGCGCCACCGCCAGACTCATGAAAATGGCGCCCGCGCCCAGCAGTTGGTTCAGACTGCCGCCCGTTTGCGCCGTGTCAATGAACCGCCGCACCAACTGCGGGTTGGCTAACTGCAAGCCAATGCCCCCTACCATCAGCAGCGCCAGCAGCGCCACCCGCCCCCGCTGCGGGCGCAGATAAGTCGCCAACAGCCTGCCATACGTTTGTCGCTCGCTTTCCACTCGTTTGTCGTTCCTTTTTAATCACAGATTGCGCAGATTGGGCAGATTGACAGGTAGTCCGCCGTAAAACGATTTTCCAAAATCGTTCTGCTTCCACGCCTATCATTCCGCACCCTGAGCCTATCGAAGAGCTTGCCCTTCGATAGGCTCAGGGTCGGAATGACAGCTAATAATTAATTGGTGAATTGGTGAATTCGTGAACGGCTAATGAAGCGGTTCACACGCAACGGCGGTAGGGATTCCTCCCCTTCGGCAGGCTCAGGGTCGGAATGACACTTTCCCGTTTGCCTGTGTCATTCCGAGGGCCTCCGAGGAATCCCAACGGCCCTGGCGGGGAAAGCAGGGGGCGGGTTGCCAACCCGCCCTACGACCCGTGCCATTCCGTAGGGGCGTATTGCATACGCCCTGCTGTAGGACAATTTGCCGAATTATCCCACGGAGGCGGGTTGCCAACCCGCCCGACGCATTGTGTCTGGCCGGTCTTTAACGCCCCGCCAGTTTTTGCTGCACGCGCTCCAGGGCAGCCCGTCTGCCGGCAGCAACTGGCATTCGCAGGCGTTCAGCGACATCCACCGCCTGCTGCAAGAGCGGCAGCGCCTCGTCCAGCCGCGCCTGTTTTTCCAGCAGCAGCCCCAGGTTGAACAGGTCAATGCTCATGCCCGCCACGTCCCCAATTTGCCTGCCTATCTCAATCGCCTCCCGATACAGCCGTTCCGCCTCCGCCTCATTCCCTTCGTCGTCTTCCAGGTTGGCTAACTGCCCCAGGGTAGTGGCAATGCCGGCACGATTCCCCAACTCCCGCTCAATCGCCAGGCTCTCCGCATACCGCTGCCGCGCCGTCTCCATCTCCCCCGTGAGATAGGCTATGTTGCCAAGCTGGTGCAGGGTGCTGGCAATGCCGGCACGATTCCCCAACTCCCGCTTAATCGCCAGGCTCTCCGCATACCGCTGCCGCGCCGTCTCCATCTCCCCCGTGTCCTGGGCTAACATGCCAAGCTGGTGCAGGGTGCTGGCAATGCCGGCACGATCCCCCAACTCCCGCTTAATCGCCAGGCTCTCCGCATACCGCTGCCGCGCCGTCTCCATCTCCCCCGTGGCCTGGGCTAACCTGCCTAGCTCGTGCAGGGACTGGGCAATAAGTTCACGATCTCCTAATTCCCGTCGAATAACCAGACCTTCCTCATATAGCCGCCCTGCCAGGTCTATTTCCCCCGTGTTATGCGCCGCAATAGCCAGGTTGTGTATAAAGGCTGTTAGTTGCCACTTATCCCCCTCCGCCCGCGCCGCCGCCACCCCCTGCTCCAGCCGTTTCCGCAGTTCCCCCCAATACCCCCGTACAGGCAGGTAGCCGTTGACGCCATCAAGGATGAGCGCCCACACAAACTGCCGCACCTGCGCCCACGCCTGCGCCGCGTAAGCCCGGTCCAGCGCCAGCAGCACGTCCGCCCGCGCCCGCTCCAGCGCGTCGTAAGCGACAGGGTCGGCGGCGCGGTAGGCTCTGGCATAAGCCAGATGCGCCCCGCCATGCGCCCGCTGCGCCGCCGTCGCCTCCCCCGCCGCGTCCAGTTGCGCCGCCGCGTAATCCCGCAGCAGCGAATGCAGCCCGTACCACGCCGTCCCGTCCACAGCCCCCAAGGGCGGCGGCGCCGCCTGCAACAGCGCCGCCCGCCGCAGCCGCCGCAGCGTCTCCTCTGCTGCCTTTATCTGTGTCGCTTTCGCTTCCCAGCCCCCAGGAAACTCGCCCAGTTTTTCAAGAGCCTTGAGTTTCAGAAAGCGGCTTACTTTGTTTTGTTCCCCCCAGGCCAACACCGCCGCCAGCCGCCCCGCCTCAACCGGCGCCGCCGCAAACGCCGCCAACCAGCGGAACGCCCGCGCCGCCGCCCCGTCCGTTTCCGCCAGCCGCCCATAGCTCAGGTCAAACGCCAGCGCCACGCTCTCCTCCTTGCCCGCCGCCCCCGGCAGTTGCA
>JAGVTM010000086.1 GCA_019136785.1 Chloroflexota bacterium
TGCCATGAGCGCCCGTGTGCAGCTTACCGAGCAGCAACAAGCCGTTGTTGCCCATAATGAAGGTCCCGCGCTCGTTTTTGCGGTGGCCGGCGCTGGCAAAACAACAGCCATGGTGCACCGCATAGAACGTCTGGTGCGCGAAGGTATCTTTGCCCCTGAGCGGATTCTGGCTACCTCGTTTGGTCGCAGCAACGCCCGCGACTTGCGCCAAAGTCTCAACGCCTGGCCCCACTGCGCTGCCGTTCACGCCACTACTCTACATGCCCTGGGGCGGCAGATCATTTTGCGCGCCCAGCAGCATGGCTACGGGCAAAACCTCAAACTAAACGACACCAACGCCGCCAGCTTCAAAATCCTGCGCCTGGCCTGCGCTGCTGCCCGTCAGGAAAACGCGCCTTACAGACAGGAACTAGAGAGCCTGGATGAGCAGGACTTTCTTAACTACGTGGCTGCCTGCAAAGGCAATTTGATCTATCCCGATCTGGAAAGTCGGAAACTGCCGGCATCCGCCCTGCGCATCGCCACCCAAGTCCCCCCTCTGGAAGGCGCCCTAAACTGGTATCCTGACTTCTATCGGTTATTTGAGACCGTCCGCCGACAGCAAGGCATGATCACGTTTGATGATATGTTGATGACCGGCTGGGAAATAGTGGTCACCCAGGCTGCAGTGCGGGCCGAAGTGCAGGACTTGTTTCATTGTGTGGTGGTAGATGAATTCCAGGACATCAACCTGGCGCAGTCCGAACTATTGGACATCATCAGCGAACCGGGGCGGCATTACATGGCTGTGGGCGACGACGACCAGACCATTTATGAGTGGCGCGGCGCCAATCCCAGCTTTATCCTCAACTTTGCCCATCGCTACCGCGCGCAAACCTACGTCATCAGCGACAACTTCCGCTGCCCCGCCGGACCGTTGGTGCTGGCTAACGCCGTCATTCGCCACAATAAGCAGCGGCAAACCAAGCACTTGCAGCTTACCAGAGGCTTTAACGGCGTAACCAGACTTCAGTTTGACCGGGATACCCAGGAGACCGCTGCCGCCATCGTACAGCAGATACAGGCATACCAACACCAAGAGTTCCGTGGCAGCGACATGGCTATCCTGGTGCGTCTGAACGCCCAAACGCCGCCCATTGAACAGGCTTTGATTGCCGCCGGCGTCAACTATCGCGTCGCCCAACCTTTCTATGACCGCCTGGAAGTGAAAACGCTGATTGACTACGCGCGTCTGGCCTGGCTGGAAGCGCGCCTGGAACAGGGCCACCCCCTGACCACAGCCCAGGTCAACAGCTTTCAAGACGCCTGGAACACCATCTGTAACCGTCCCAAGCGCTACATTTCCAACGTTCTGCGCGACCAGGTGCGGCAGCTTTTTGCCCGTCACCAGCGTCCCCTGCACGAACTTCTGCATGAACAGGCGCAAAAACCTGCCAATGAGCACATCGCTGTCTACCTGCAAAACCTGGGGCAGGATTTGCGTTGGCTGAGCCAACAGTTGCACCAGCCGGCTATCACGGCGCTGCGTGGGCTGGAGAAGCTGCTCAGTTATGAGCAGTTCTGGCGGGACAGCAGCGGCTTTGTGCAAACGGGCGAAGGGCGGGCCGCCGCCGTGGCTGCATTCATTGATTTTGCCGGCAGCTACGGCTCACTCCTCGACTTCATGAAAATGCTCAACGACTTGCGCCAGCGCAAAGTGGGGCAGGACGGCGCGCATAATCCTCATCCGGTCACCCTCTCCACCATCCATCGCGCCAAAGGATTGGAATGGCCCATTGTCTTTCTGCCTGACTGCAATCAAGGCATCATCCCTTTCATCAATGAGCGGAATAACAACCTGGAAGAAGAGCGGCGGTTGTTTTATGTGGGCATCACGCGCACACGACAGCATCTACACCTGTACGCCATTCTCAACAAGCTGACCTCTCAGTTCTTGACGGAAGCGCGATCGCGCGAACTGCTGCGCGCGGTGCGGCAAATGCAGTTGGCCCTGACCGCCAACCCGGCAGAGTGGCAAGCCACTGACGCGCTGGCGCTGGCCCGCTATGCCTCCCAATTTGAGCTTGATTCCTACTTCCATCATTGGTGGGCTGCGCCCGCGGCAGCCCAAACCCAAATCGCCCATCGCTTGCAGGAGTTCCTGGCGTCGGCAGCGGCGCAAAATATCCTGGCGGCGCTGCAACTGCCGGCAAACGCCGCCAATCTGTGGCAAGCCATTGCCCCCCTGCCCCCTGGCCCCCCCAGCCGGCCTTTTACCGGACTGGAAGACCTGATTCCCCCTGCCGTCGCGCCAGACGCCGCGTCAAGTGCCGCGTCAAATGCCGGCAAAAAAGCCGCTCCCCCTTTCATTACTCCGGGCACCTGGGTGCAATGTGACGCGGGGTGGGGTCAGGTTGAGAAAATAATAGACGCCTATGGCCAGACGCTCGACCGTCTATCCACGCCGGCCAGCCGGGCGCGTTTCGTCGTCCGGCTGCGCCCCGGCCCCACCGCCGAACTGGCGGAAATTGACTTGACGCAAAAGTGGGTATTCTTCCTGCAAAATCGCCCCATCTACACTTGCAGCAAATGCGAACGCTTCTCCACCAGCGATCCGTATCACATCACCAGCCAGCACAACGATACTTCCCATGGCGGCATTGGCGCCAGTTATCGCCGTGAAAAACAGCCGTATCGCCCACTCAACCATCTGCTATTTCAAACTGACGCTCCGCCTGACCCATTTGCCTGACGCCGCCCCTGCCCTTTTGCCTGGCAGCTCTGGTTAACTGGCGGCGGAAACGAGAGGAGATCATGCCTGTATTGGTTATTCGCCCGGCCACAACAAAAGATTCTGAAGGTATCTGGGAGATTTTTCACCTGGTGGTGCAAACGGGCGACACCTATGCCTTTGCGCCCGACACCAGCCGCGCCGATGCGCTGGCTTACTGGCTGTCGCCGCAGGTGCAAACCTTTGTCGCCATGCAAAACGACCAGGTTGTGGGCACGTACATCCTGCGCCCTAACCAACCGGGGCTAGGCAGACACGTGGCCAATGCCTCCTACATGGTGCACCCGGCAATTCAAGGGCAAGGCATCGGGCGGGCTATGGGGGAACATTCATTGGAAGCAGCGCGGCAGGCTGGTTATCTGGCTATGCAGTTTAATCTGGTCGTCAGTACCAACCAGGCTGCCGTAGCCCTCTGGCAAAAGCTGGGATTCCGCATTGTAGGTACGCTGCCGCGCGCCTTTCGCCACCAACAGTTGGGCTACGTAGACGCTCACGTCATGTACCAATGGCTAGGCGAGCCGCCAGCAGCCGCGACAGAGTAGAACATCTCTTTCTTGAGGTCAACATGAAGTTTTCTTTTCCTTCTTTTTGGCGACATCTGCGCGCGGCTGGCAGCAGCCTGGGCTTGGGGCTTCTGCTGCTGCTGGCTGCCTGCCAGCCCGAAAAGTTTCTGACGCCGCCGCGCGCTGCCACAGAAACGGCAGCCGCCGCTGCTATTGCCGCTGCCTTAACGCCGCCTGTTTCCCCGGTCACGCCATCGCCCACAACCCCACCTGCGCCAGAGATATTGGCAACCGCGGCAGCCAATCCTACCATTACTATCTGGATCAATGAGAGTTCGCCAGCTCACGCCGCTTTAATGGCGGAAATTGCCGGCAATTTCAACCAGACCCATCCTATTCATGTGGAAGTCGTGCACGTGACGCCCAAACTGCTGCCGCAATTTCTGAACACCGCCGTCCTATCTGACACCGTGCCAGACCTGATCTTACACCCCATTGAATACAGCATCGGCTGGTACGAAGACGGGATTTTAGATGGCGCGGCAGCCCAGGTTGTGCTAAACCAGCTTGGCGCACAAACGTTTGACCAGGAAGCTTTGTCGCTGTTGCAGGATGGGGAAAATGCCGGCATCATCGCCGCCCTCCCCAGCGACGGCTGGAAACAACTCCTCATCTACCGCGCCGACTGGTACGAAGCACGCAGCCTGCCCCCGCCCATAGATTACACCAGCATCATTTCCAATGCCCAGGCCATCTACAATCCCGAGGCCCTCGTTTCCGGGCTGGTTGTGCCCACCGAATCCGACCTGCTCAGCACGCAGCAGGTTTTCGAGCAGTTTGCCGTCGCCAACGGCTGCCAGCTAATTGACGCCAAAGGGGAGGTCGTTATCACCCAACCCGCCTGCGAAGAGGCGTTTGACTTCTACCGCCGCCTGATCAACCGCTTCAGCCCCAGCGACGTGCAAACAGACACCAGCGCCCGCAACGCCTACCTGGAAGGGCGCACCGGCTTTATCATCAGTTCCCCCAGTCTGCTGCCTGTGCTGGCCGGTCTGGACGCCAGCGTCAAACCCACCTGCGCCGAATGCGCCGCCAGCAATTACCTGGCAACCCACAGCGGCTTCGTGACCAGCCTGCGCGGCAGCGGGCCCCAGGCTGTGGCCAGCAGTTACAGCCAGATCACCGCCCTGGGCATTACCACCAGCGCCCATACAGTCGCCGCCCAGGCTTTTGCCGCTTACTGGTTCGAGGAAGCTTACCTCTCCTGGCTCAGCCTGGAGCCGGAACGGAAAGTGCCTCTGCGCCTGGGAACCGCCGCCGACCCCTTCCACTTTAGCGATGCCTGGTTAGAGATGCCCATTGCCGGCAGCGACCAAACTCTACTTGAGCTCTATCCAGATGACCTGATAGACAACCTGCGCCAGGGTATTGCCCAGGCTGATCGCTGGGGCTTTCGCCAGGGCCAGGGAGCCCTCATCGCCCACATGGCTGCCGAACAAGTCATGCCCATCTTGTTGCAAGAAATGCTCAGCGGCTACTTCACCAGCGCCCAAACGGTGCAAGAGGCATACAAACGTACCGTTGCCCTGATTCCCGACTATGCGTATCATCCCACACCGACACCAACGCCCACGGCAACGCCCTGAAAAACTGGAACCCGCCTATGCAGCCGCCCTCAGCGCCGCCCGCTTACATTGTAGAAGCTTTTGGCATTTTGACCGACGACCAGCTTTACCTGGACTGCATCCTGGTCAAACCGCCCGCCCTCACCGACGCCGCGCTGCAAGCCATTCGCGTCTGGGTTCCCAAAGCGCCCTTGACCAAAGCCAGCCTCATCGGCTGCGCCCGCCAGGAAGTGACCGCAGCCGGGCCCGGCAGCGCCATTGCCCACCTGGTCTTTGACCTGCGCGGCACCGGCGAGAGCGACTTCAAAGATGCCAACTACGAACTGGATTTGCAGGCTATTCGCGCCTGGGCTGTTGAGCGATTTGGAACGGTCAACGTCGGCTTCTACGGCACGCCAGAACTAGAATATGGGCGCGTGCACATGCTGCCCCTGCGCCCCGCCGTCCCGCTGGAGCATTACGTCTACCCGGCTCTGGGCCGGCCCACCAACCGCACGGCTGTCTACCTGGCTACTTATGGCAATTTCAACGCCCAGGACGAAGCGCTCTGCCTGGGGCTGGCGCAGGCTGGCTACCACGTCTATGGCCTGGACCCGCTGCGCTATTTGCTGCACGCCAGCGCTGTCAACCGCCTGACGCCGCCTGATTTATGGCAAGACTTTCGCCTGTTCTTACCCACGCTGCCTGGCCCGCCGGTGATTATCAGCCAGCCCATTGCCTCTGGCCTGGGGTTGGTGTGGGCGGCCGGCGCGCCGGAAGTGCGCGGCGTTATTGCCATTGGTCGCGCCCAGATGGGTTTCCGCCCCAACCACATCTTCAAAAATGAGAACCCGCACACCTTCTTTGTCAGCCGCTACGCCCAACGGCTGTCGCCGCGCCCGCTGGCGCTGGTCATGGACGGGCGCAGCCGCCGCGAGGACGCCGATGAGTTAGCCACCCTCTACCAGATGAGCGCCCTCCCCCACCGCCTGGAGCGCATACCGCAGGTAGACGTAGAATTCCTCCTCAAAATGCTGCATTGGATCGAGAGTGGGGGTAGCTGAGCCGCAGCGAACGCCTCCAATCCTGTTTGCCACACCGCAGGTTGCCATCAGTTATACATCCTGCTATACTGTCTGTCAGTTATTCAGACAATCTGAAAATCAGGAGAGAGAATGTCAGACACAATAACCCTCAAACTGGCGCAGCGCGGCATTGTCACTCTGCCCAAATCCTTGCGCGAGACCTACAACCTGCGACCCGGCTCACATTTGCAGTTAATAGACCTGGGCGGCGTTTTTGTTATCAGTCTGCAGCAGACCGAGATAGATGCTATGGCGGATCGCGTTACGGAGGCGCTGATTGAGGGGGGGGAAACGTTAGAAAGTATGTTGCAGGCGCTACGCGAAGAACGAGAGCAGTATGCCGTCTGAGGTATTTTTGGACACGAACGCCCTTCTTGCCGGCATCTGGTCAACCGCGGGAGGAGGCCGTCTGATTCTAAAGCTTGGTGCAGCCAATGCAATTCAACTGCTGGTCAGTCGCCAGGTATTAGAGGAAATGGAAGCCGTCTTTCGTCGCAAGAAACCTGAGCTTCTCGGAGCGCTGGCGCTTGTGCTAGATCAAGCACATATTCAAACATCCTCCCCGCCAGAAGAGGCGCTGCTCCAACGGAGCCAGGCGCTAATAAACCATGCTGGGGACGCTAACATCCTGGCGGCAGCATGGACAGCTCAGGTAGACTATCTGGTTACACTGAACCGCAAACATTTCCTGGAAAACAGGGTAGTCCAGGAAGAAGCGCCCTTTTTGATCGGCACGCCCGGTGACTTCATTGTCTGGTATCGCCATCAGTTGGGGAAAATGATGGTCTAAGTAATCGTCTAAAATTTACTCCCCGTTTCGGAGTGGAGGCTTCAGCCGGTAACGTTGCCGGCTAAAACCTCTACTCCGGGAACTTGTTTATGGACGATTCCTAAGTACGGCATTCGGGCGCTGGCGCGTCTGGTTAATTTGGCGGCAAAATCGAAGTGAGAGGAGAACATGTGTGAGCAGCAGACAAACGGAACATACCCTTTCCCACCGGGCATTTCCCAGCGCCCGCTGGTCTGCCGCGGCGTGCGCGGGGCGACAGTGGCGGCGGAAAACAGCAAGGAAGCCATCCTGGCTGCCACCCGTGAACTGCTGTACGTCATGATCCGCGCCAACGGTATCCAGTCGGAAGACGTCGCCAGCGCCTATTTCACCACCACCCGCGACCTGAACGCGACGTATCCCGCCCTGGCCGCGCGGCAGCTAGGGTGGTATGGTGTGGCTCTGTTGTGCGGGCACGAAATGGAAGTGCCCGACGGTCTACCGGGCTGTATCCGCGTCCTCATTCATTGGAATACGTGGCGGGCACAGAGCGAGATCGTCCACGTTTATCTACACGAAGCGCAATCGTTACGCCCCGACCGCCAGGACCTCCCCCCCATCCCGCCGGAGGAACTGGCAGCGGCGATCAAGGGAGACCTGGGAACTCTGGAGGCAGCGCCATGATGCTTGTGATTATGAAG
>JAGVTM010000548.1 GCA_019136785.1 Chloroflexota bacterium
GCTTAACGCATCGAGCGGCATATGCAGGCGACGGGCAACTTCGTCCAACGCGCGCGGCATGTGCAGGATATTTTTGCCCTCCCAGTTGCCCCGCTCCGTGACGTCGTAAGCCAGCAGAAATAACTCCGCCTCGTCGCCTAACGCCTGCCGAATCTCTTCGGGACGCCAGACGTAAAACTTCCCTTCCACGCCTTCGCTGTCTGCATCCTGGCTGCTGAAAAAACCGCCGTCGGGATGCCGCAACTCGCGCAGCACATAGTCCAGCGTCTCTTCCGCTATGCGGCGATAGAGAGGGTTGCCCGTCAACTGCCAGGCGTGCACATAGACGCGGCTTAACTGGGCGTTGTCATACAACATTTTCTCGAAGTGGGGCACCAGCCAGCGATCATCGGTGGCATAGCGGGCAAAGCCGCCGCCAAGCTGATCATAGATGCCGCCGTAAGCCATCCTCTCCAGGGTGAATTCCGCCATATGCAAGGCGTCGGCGCCGCCGCGCTGCACGTAATCACGCAGCAAAAACTCGATAGTCATGGGCTGCGGGAACTTGGGCGCGCCGCCAAAACCGCCCAGGGCCTCATCAAAACTGCGCTGCACCGCCGCCAGGGCGCGGGCGAACAAGTCGCTTTCCAGCGCCTGCCCCTGCCCACGCAAGTTCACGTCCCGCTGCAAGAAATCGGCTAATTCCCGCGCCCCCTGCCGCATCTCTTCCCGCCGATCTCGCCACGCCTGGCTAATGCTGGCTAAAACCTGGCGGAAACTGGGCATCCCATAGCGCGGCGCTGGCGGAAAGTACGTGCCGCCGTAGAACGGTTCGCCGGAGGGCGTCAAAAAAACCGTCATGGGCCAGCCGCCGCTGCGGGTCAGGGCCACCACAGCCTGCATATAAATGCTGTCCAGGTCGGGTCGCTCTTCTCGATCCACTTTGATGTTCACAAAGTGGCGGTTCATGTAGGCGGCGGTTTCTTCGTCCTCAAAAGATTCATGGGCCATGACGTGGCACCAGTGGCAGGCAGCATAGCCGATGCTCAGCAGAATAGGCTTATCCTGCGCCTGCGCCAGCGCCAGCGCCTCCGGCCCCCAGGGGTACCAGTTGACCGGATTGTGGGCGTGCTGCAACAAATAGGGGCTGGTTTCGTTTTGCAGTTGATTGGGCATGGCAGATTATTCCTGGTCGCCTGCGCGCAAGCCGGCTGATAGCGCCTGCACAAAGCGGGCGGCGGACGCAGGTTTGTCGGCGGCGGCATCTACGGCGTCAATCAGGGCGCTGCCGACGATGACGCCATCGGCAAACTGCCCAATCTGGCCCGCCTGGGCGGGCGTGCTGACGCCAAAGCCAACGGCAATGGGCACGTCTGTCTGGGCGCGCAGGCGACGGACGAACTGTTCCAGGTTAGCGGCTACCTGGGCGCGCGCGCCCGTGACGCCTGTCACACTGACCATGTAGATGAAGCCGTGCGCGCGCGCCAGCACGGTCTGGATGCGGTCTGGGCTGCTGGTGGGGGCCAGGAAGTAGATGAGGGCAATGCCGGCATCCGCCGCCGCCGCCGCCAACGAATCCGCTTCTTCAGGGGGCAAATCAGGCACAATCAGCCCATCCACCCCCGCCGCCGCCGCATCACGGGCGTAAGCCACTTCGCCATACGCCAGAATGGGGTTGTAATAACCAAGCAACGTAATAGGCGGGGCGACGCCGCGCTGGCGCAGTTGGCGCACCATTTCCAGGCAGGCGCGGCTGGTCACGCCTTGCGCCAGGGCTGTCTGCGTGCTGTGCTGAATTGTAGGGCCATCTGCCAGGGGGTCGCTGAAGGGCACGCCTAACTCCAACAGGTCACTGTAGGGGGCAATAGCCTCCACCACCGCCAGGGAGGTAGCGCGGTCAGGATAACCCAGCGTAAAGTAGGGCATCAGAGCCGGCCGTCCTGTCTGGGCAAAGGCGGAGACAATGCGGTTAATGGCAGGGGAGGCTGGGGGGAGAGTTGCCGGCATCGAACTCACATTAAATCAAAGGCAAAGTGGGTGCAACGTCCAGATCGAGACTGCTGCGCTCTCCTTGAAGAAAACGCCAGTGGGCAGCGGCGGCTATCATTGCCGCATTGTCTGTGCACAAAATCGGCGGCGGATAGCGCACAGGCAGTTCCAGCTGGGCGGACATTTCCTGGCGCAGCAGGCTGTTAGCCGAAACCCCGCCAGCTATATGCACCGCCGTCGCCATCGGCGCTCCCACCGCGTGCGTCTGCGCCGCCTGCGCCGTTTTGCGCACCAACACATCCACCACCGCCGCCTGGAAACTGGCTGCCAGGTCATTGACAGGCAGGCGATCCGGTTCGTACCGTTTGGTAGCGCGCAGCACAGCCGTTTTCAAGCCGCTAAAGCTAAAATTAAACGAATCATCTACGACGGCGCGCGGGAACTTATAAGCGTGGGGATTGCCATTGCGCGCCGCCCGATCAATGCTGGGACCGCCCGGATAGGGCAGCCCTAACAGCCGCCCCACCTTGTCAAAAGCCTCCCCGGCAGCGTCATCCAGCGTACCGCCCAAATGCTGGTAGCGCCCGTGGTCGGTCATCAAATACAGTTCTGTATGACCGCCGCTGACCACCAGGGTCAGAACCGGGAAGCGAATATCGGGTGCGTGTTCCGTCAACCACAGGGAGTAAATGTGGCCCTCAATATGGTTGATGCCCAATAGCGGCTTGCGACGGCCCAGAGCCAATCCTTTTGCCACGTTCATGCCCACCAGCAGCGAGCCTACCAGCCCCGGCCCGCGCGTGACAGCAATGCAATCCAGGTCGTCGTACCCCAGATGGGCTTCGTTCATGGCGCGATTGATCACGGCGTAAATAACTTCGATATGCTTACGGGACGCCACTTCGGGAAAGACGCCGCCGTATTGGGCATGTAAATCCGTCTGGCTGGCAATCACGTTGCTCAAGATAACGGCGCCAGGAGCGGCGGCCCCGTTTTCCACCACCGCCGCGGCGGTTTCATCGCAGGAGGTCTCTATTGCCAGTATGCGCGTAAACGGCTTATCTTGACTCATGGAAGTTACCTCAACACAGTTAACCGCGACAGGCGGCAATAGCGGCGCGCAAGATTGCCGGCAGTAGCGTTTCCTGACCAGGCAGCAACGTGCGCGGGTCCAACAGCAGACGGTCGCTGGCGATACGGGCAATTACAGGGGGATCGGAACGGCGCAGCCGCATGGCCAGGCAGTGGGGTGAAATATCGCCAATAGAGAGAAGCTGGCTGGGTAGTTGCGCCCCTGGCAGGCTGCCGCCGCCTACGGTGGAAAAACCGGGCACAGATTCGACGACGGCGTCCACATCAGCCAGAGCGGCCATCCAGGCTTCCACCTGCGCCGCCAACGCCGCCAACGGACGGTTGATCATGCGCCAGACGGGAATGTCGCGCGTGGCGCGGCCTGTCAAATAAGCAGTTAAGGTAGCCGATAATGCCGCCAGGCACAACTTATCTGGACGCACGGCGCGAGCCAGCGGATGCTGCCGGCACAACGCCACCAGGTCAGTCCGTCCACACAGAATACCCGCTTGCGGCCCGCCCAGCAGCTTATCGCCGCTAAAAGCCACCACGTCCACGCCTGCCGCCAGGCTGTCGCTCACCAACGGTTCCGCATCCAGACCATAGGCGGCGGTATCCAGCAGCGCGCCGCTGCCCTGATCAAAAAGCAAGGGTATGTTATGGCCGTGAGCCAGCTCTGCCAGTTCTGCCAGGGCTGGTTCGCCGCTAAAGCCAATGATTTTGTAATTGGAATGGTGCGCAACCAGGATTGCCGCTGTGTTGGCGCCGATTGCCGCCTCATAGTCATGCAAATGGGTGCGGTTCGTTGTGCCCACTTCTACCAGGCGGCAGCCCGATTGAGCCATCACATCCGGCACGCGGAAACCGCCGCCGATTTCCACCAACTGCCCGCGGCTGATAACGACTTCCCGTCCACAGCAAAGGGCGGAAAGCATGAGCAGCACAGCGGCGGCGTTGTTATTAACCACGCAGGCGGCGGCGCTGCCTGTGAGACGCTGCAGCAGGTGTTCTGCATGGGCAAAACGGGAACCGCGACTGCCCGCTTCCAGGTCGTATTCAAGCGTATTGTAACCGGCCGCAGCCTGGACGGCGTCCAGCGCTGCCTGGCTCAGTGGCGCGCGCCCTAAGTTGGTGTGTATGATGACGCCGGTGGCGTTGATGACAGGGCGCAGCGTGGGCGCAATCAGGGCCGCCAGCCAACCGGCGGCGGCGGCAATGTACTCATCTGGCTCTGTCAGGCGCAGGCGACCATCGTGGATGTGGCGGCGCTGTTCGTCTAACACGGCGCGCAGCGCCTCAACAGTCAGATCGCGTCCATATTGGGCAATGAGGGGGGTAGATGCCGGCAGGCTCAACAACCTATCTACGCCGGGTAGCTGCCGCCACAATGCCTGGGTTTCCTGGTTGTTCACCGGGTCCCCTTTAACACATCTTGCTCGGCGGCGGCGCGGCTGCGCACCTGCAGCAGCAGTTCCACCAGCAGCAAGACGGCAGCCACCAGCAAAGCTGCAGCCACCGTCAGCGTCCGGTTCATGCGCAGCCAGACGCAAAAGGCAGCCCATACCCCCAGCCACATGGACTGCCGCAGCGTCACCAGGTAATGGGTGTGACCCAGGTTGAAGCGTTTGTTCAGAAAATAGACCAGGGGCAGGGTTAATCCGGTAATGGATACCAATACCAGGGAAAGAAATGCAATGATCATTTCTGGCAGCGCCGCCGCCAGCAGCGTGGCGGCGTCTGCCTGGTCTTGAGCCAGGGCGCGCAGCAGGTCAATACGCTGGGAGGCGTCAAACAGCCATAGGGAGGTCAGGTGATTCAATGCCAGCAGCCCGACTGCGAGCAGGAGTAAGCCCAGAAGGAAATAGGGAACAACGCCTAGCCGTTCAATGTGTTCACGCATGGGGGAATTATACCAGAGGTTGCCGGCATGACAGCAGCAATTCTCAATTTGCAGGAATTGATCCGTTTGGTCGCTAGTGGAAACCCCCACCCCCCAACCCCCTTCCCCCTGAAGGGGGAAGGGGGCTTTCGGAGAGGGCGAGGGGCGCTACGCGCCCCTCGCCCTACATTACCCCTTCCCTGGCAATCGGGGCGAGATTGCCCGATTACTTTCTCAATGTCCCAAATAGGGAAGAGGGCTTTAGGGAGGGGCGCTACGCGACCTTTGTCCTGGGATATCCCGTGCCTGGCAATGTTCTCTTGGGGAGTAAGGCAGGAAAAAAGCCCCCGTTCCCTGAAGGGGAAAGGGGGGCTTTTAGAGAGGGCAAGGGGGGCTGAAGTGGGGGGCGCTGGTCTAAACTGGACGCCTGGTTAGCTCAGGCGGTGGGTTGAGGTTGCAAGAGTTCTTCCAGCGCGTCTACCATGCGCCCCAAGACCTGGAACGTTTGCTCAACCGGTTCAGGCGACAGCATATCCACGCCTGCCAGGCGCAGCGAGTCCAATGGATAGCGAGAACCGCCTGACTTCAGGAAAGCCAGATAGTTGTCAACGGCGCCTGGTTCCTGGCGCAGAATCTTTTCCGCCAGGGCGTGCGCGGCAGAAATGCCTGTGGTGTATTGATAAACGTAGAAATTGCTGTACAGGTGGGTGGCGAACATAGCCCAGGTGATGCCTGTGCGCTCCCGATCCATTTGCAGCTCGTCGCCATACCCTTCGGCAAACAAGTCAGCCATCAACGAAATCAAGTCGTCCGCCGTAAAAGGTTCACCGCGCTCCGCTCGCTCATGGATTTCCAGTTCAAAACGGGCCAGCGTGGGCATGATGAAGAAGTAACGGTGGAAGTTGGACATGGCTTCTTCGATGACGGCAATGCGAAAGGCCGGGTCGGCGAAGTTTTCCATCAGGTACGCGCGCGTCAGCGCCTGGTTAAAATTAGAGGCCACCTCCGCTTCAAACAGGGTGTAGCGCGCATAAATCAACGGCTGGTTGGCGCGTGAGTAGTAGGAGTGCATGGAGTGGCCCAACTCGTGCGCCAGGGTGCTCATACTGAAGAGATCATCCACGTAGCTCATGAAGATAAAGGGATGCGTTCCGGGCGCGCCCGTAGAGAAAGCGCCCATACGCTTGCCTTGATTGGGGTAAATGTCCACCCATCGTTCTTGCAGCGCGCCGCGGCGCAGAATTTCTACATACTCATCGCCCAACGGCGTCATCCCTGTACCGATCCAATCTATGGCTTGGGCAAAGGACACAGATGGTTTCTGATCGGTCAGCGGCGCTTTGATGTCCCATTCGTACAGGGCGTCGTAGCCGAGGGCCTGGCGGCGAATGCGCCAGTAACGATGCCAGGTCGGCAAGTTGGCTTTGAAGGTCTTGATGGTGTTGTGGAAGACCTCGGTGGGCACGTGATAGGCAGACATGGAGGCTTCCAGGCTGGATTGGTAGTTGCGGGCGCGGGCGTAGAAAACGTCTCGCTTAATGCCCGCGCTGAGACAGTTAGCCATCGTGTTTTTGTAGGCAAGATGGGCGTCGGCATAATTCGTCCAGGCAGTGCGGCGTAGTTCGCGGTCGGGGTCGGTGAGCAGAGCGCCAATGGTGCTCTGCGCCAGGGGACGGCTTACCTCATCGCTGCCCACGGCGGGCGTGTAGGAGAGGTCAGTATTCACCAGAATGCCGTGAGTGGCGGTGGCAGTGCCGGCAAAATCGCTCAACTGCCCCAAAATCGCTTCCACTTCCGCCGAACGCACGTGCGGCGCGCGCTTTTCCAACAGGTCAAAGTAATGTCCATAAATGGAAAGGCGTGGTTCGCTGGCCACCCATTGCCGCAGCGTCTCAAAGCCAATCTGCAACATTTCCGGTTCGGCAAAAGCCGTGACTGTGGCTACCTGCCCAAACAATTCGCGCGCCCGGCTAAAGCGGGCGGTGGCTGCCTGATCAGCTGAGTCTACGCTTACGCCCATGCTGGCGTAAACAAAGATACGGTACGCCTGCGCCGCCACATCTTCATACGCCTGCTGCCAGTCGGCCAGCACGGCAGCGCTGTCGCTTAACCGCCCACGATAGGCAGCCAGTTCTGGCAATCTGGCTTTTACTTCTTCCACCGCTGTAGCCCACGCCGCCGGCGTCGGGAAAATACTATCTACGTCCCACGTATGCTGCACGGGAACTTCGTTTCTCTTGGGGAGTGTATTGGACATTGATCTTCCTCCGTGGTTGTGAGGGCTGTTTAGGATTTCACGGAGCGCAGCCTTTCCCACAGGGCTGAGACGCCATGATTTTCCCAAAGCCATGATTCAGTAGTGGCGCGGCGCTGAAAGCCAGCAGTCAATACGCTGATTGTACTGTGAAATGGCAAAAAGTGTTAGACAAATATCTACTAATTAACCACAAATGGGAGAAACCAGGGGATTTACAAGAAGTATGTTAGAAACAACGGGCAGCG
>JAGVTM010000155.1 GCA_019136785.1 Chloroflexota bacterium
AGGGAAAGAATAATTAATTGGTGAACAGGTGAATGGGTGAATGGTTAATGAGGTATGACCGCGTTAGCCATTCGCCCATTCCGAGAGGGATGAGGTATGAGGTATGAAGTATGAGGGAGGGTTTACGAACCGGTTCACTGTGAGGTTGCTATGTCTACGCTAGAGAAAGTGCGCACGCTAATCACTGAATTGTCCCCCACCGAGAAAGCCCAGGCTTTGCAATGGCTCAGGCACGATCTAGAGAATGAATTTCCGGGTATTGAACAGACGCCGGGTGTATCCGGTGGTGAACCCTGCCTGGTGCGTACACGGATTCCGGTGTGGCTGCTGGTACAGGCGCGTAAACTGGGCAGCAGCGATATGCAGATTTTGCAGGCATATCCTTCCCTGCGTACCGAAGATCTCACGAATGCTTGGACTTACTACGAAGCGCGTCAGGCAGAAATAGAGCAGCAAATTGCTGAGCATGAAATGGCGTAGCGCATGACCCGACTGTACGCCGATGAAAACTTTCCTTTCCCCGTTGTTGAGGAGTTGCGTCGTCTGGGACATGACGTGCTGACAATTTTCGAGGATGGGCGAGCCAATCAACGGTATCCTGATGTATTGATTCTGCAAGGGGCTGCCGTTTATGGCAGAGCCGTTCTCACGCTAAACCGAAGGCATTTTCGCATTCTACATGAAGAAGGAATGACCCACGCTGGTCTCATCCTTTGCACATATGATCCGGATTTCTCAGGGCAGGCGCGACAGATTCATGAGGCGCCCGAAGCACATGAATTCCTGACGGGAAAACTAATCCGTGTCAATTGCTCTGCTTGATGAAGCGTCGGAATAACCATTTACTACAAGGAGGTTTTCAATGATGAGTCGCACAAAGATGTGGGCGATTTTGGGGTTGTGTTTTAGCCTGATCGCTTTGATGTGGCTGCTGCGGGGACCGGGGGGCGTGGTCAGCGCGGCGGATATGGCTGATGGCGTGGCGGCGGGGGGGCAGTCGTTGGATCGGGTGGCAGTGCTGCAAATGCCGGCAGTAGACAACGCCGCCCTGATAGCCGAAGATCAAGCCAATTATGGGCCCGGTGTGGCGCCGCGCTTTGCCCTGCCGCTGGCAGTGCAGGTGACGCCCGCCACGCATGGCACATGGGAGACATTGACGGATGGTTCGCGGCTGTGGCGGCTGCGCGTCAGTTCGCCGGGGGCGCTGTCGCTGAATTTGGGGTTTACGCGGTATAAGATGCCGGCAAACGCCCGCCTTCTGCTCTATACCCCTGACTACCGCACCGTGCGCGGGCCCTTCACTGCCGCCGACAACGAACTGCACGGCGAATTCTGGTCGCCCATTCTCCTGGGCGACGAAATTGTCATCCAACTTACCCTACCCGCCGCCGAACTGGACGGGCTAAACCTGGAACTGACCAGCGTCAATCACGGCTATGCCGAGATTGGCGACACGGCCCGCTTCCTCTCCGGGGCATGCAACGTGGACGTTATCTGCGCCGAAGGCGACCTGTGGCGGGACGAAATCCGCTCCGTGGCTGTCATCAGCACAGGCGGCTCCACTTTCTGCACGGGCTTCCTGGTCAACAACACCGCGCAAGACCTGACGCCCTACTTTATGACCGCGCGGCATTGCGGCATCAACAGCGGCAACGCCGCCTCGCTAGTCGTTTACTGGAACTACGAGAACTCCTGGTGCCGCCCGGTAGATGACCCTATTAACGGGCAGCCCGGCGACGGCAACCTGGATCAGTTCCAGACAGGCTCCTACTGGCGTTCCTCCTACAGCCCATCCGATTTCACCCTGGTGGAACTGGACGACTTCCCCAACCCAGCGTTTAACGTCCATTGGGCTGGCTGGGATGCCACGCCCGCCGACGCCACGTCGGCGACCGCGATCCATCACCCCAACACCGACGAGAAGCGCATCAGCTTTGAGTTTGACCCCACCACGACCACTTCTTATCTGGGCAACAGCAGTCCTGGCGACGGCACACACGTGCGCGTGGAGGATTGGGATGTGGGCACCACGGAGCCTGGGTCTTCCGGCTCGCCCCTGTTTAACCAGGATCACCGCATTGTGGGCCAGTTGCATGGCGGCTATGCGGCTTGCTACAACGACGACCCCGACTGGTACGGGCGCGTCTCCGTTTCCTGGACAGGCGGCGGCAGCGACACCACGCGGCTGGTGGACTGGCTGGATCCCACCGGCAGCGGCGACCTGGTGCTGGATGGGCGCGACCTGATCGAAGGGCCCGACTTCAATCTGGCAGCCACACCAGAGGTGTTGAACATCTGCGTGGGCAGCAACGCGCTGTATACGGTGAACGTGGGGCAGGAGAACAACTACGCCTACCCGGTCACCCTGAGCGTGAGCGGGCAGCCGGGCGGCACAACGCCTTACTTTAGCGTTAATCCCGTCGTTCCCCCCGGCAGCAGCCAGATGGCGATTATGAATACGGGCGGCGCGGCTGCCGGCAACTACGCCCTGGAAATTATGGGCATGGGGCCGACCAGCACGCACACCACGACAGTTGGTTTGAACGTGAACAACAGCGCCCCCGGCAACGCCACGTTGATCGCGCCTTACGGCGTAGATGCGCCGCTGGTTCCCACCTTCCAATGGTCAGCCGCCAACCAGGGCGCGACCTATCTGCTGATCGTCAAGAACGTGACCAGCGGGCAATTGCTCTACGCCGTCACCCAGGAAACCAGCTACACCTTCCCCACGCCGCTGGATCCGCTAAACATCTACTTCTGGAGCGTGCGCGCTTACAATCCCTGCGGCGCAGGTACTTTTGTCCAGCCGCTCTTCTTCCGCACGCAGGACATCCCGCCTATCTTGCTGGTGGATGACGACGACAACAGCCCTAACGTGCAAAGCACGTACACCGCCGCCCTGGATGCCCTGGGGCTGCAATATGACCTGTGGGACACGAACAACAGCGATAATGAGCCCACAGCCGCCACGCTGCTGGCTTACGACGTGGTGATCTGGTTCACGGGCGATGAGTTTGGCGGTTTTGCCGGACCCGGCACGGCAGGCGAGACGGCGCTGGCAACCTATCTGGATGGCGGCAAATGTCTGTTCATCAGCAGCCAGGATTACGTCTGGGATCGCGGCGTGACGGGCTTCATGCAGAACTACCTGGGTGTGGCTTCGGCTACCAGCGACGTCAGTCAGAGTACGGTGACGGGCGCGGGCACGGTGTACGGCGGTCTTGGGCCCTACACGCTGCAATATCCGTTCACCAACTACAGCGACCGGCTGACGCCGGGGGCTGGGGCAGAGACGGCGTTTAATGGAAATGCCGGCAGCGCTGCCGTGGACAAAGACAGCGGCGCGTACAAGACGACTTTCTGGGGTTTCCCCTGGGAGGCTCTGCCCGGCGCAGCCACGCGCCAACAGCTTATGAGCACCACACTCAACTGGTGCAGTAGTGAGTAGACGGACACCCACTCTGGGCCTCCCCCTGTTGAGGTTCAAGAAAATAATCCGGTAAACGGGGGGAAGAGACCCCCATCCCCCAACCCCCTTCCCCCTAAAGGGGGAAGGGGGGCTTTTCGGAGAGGGCGAGGGAGGCGGGATTACCGATTATTTTCTTAATGCCCAACAGGGGGAGGGAAATAGTTCCCAGCCGAAACTTTTATGCCAAAGTGGGGGAAATGGGTTATAGTTTCAGCATATCTGGCTGGCATAACCCTGTTTTGACTGAGAGTTCCTCCCTTTATGGCTATACCCTGGCGCAGACTTACGATCTGGCTGTTGTTGGTCGCCCTCATTGGCTGGCTGCTGCTGGCGCGCCAGGTTGCCGGCACTGCCCCTCCCCCTCGCCAGACCATCCACATCAATGGCTTCCAGTTTGATCCGCTGCAAGAGGGCGAGCCTTATCCGTCCGCCCCGCCGGCTGCCACCGGCTTCTCCCTGGCGCAGTTGACGGGACCCACTCAGGACGCCTGGCTGGCGCAAATTCAAGCCAGCGGCTGGCACGTGCTGCAATATTACCCGCATTATACCTACCTGCTCTGGTCGGATGGCGGGGCCGCCCCGCTGGCGGGACAATTCGACTTTGTGCGCTGGCAAGGGCGGTATCACCCCGCTTACAAAATAAGCCCGGAACTGGCGGAACCGGACGCTTTAGTTGGCAGCGATGGTCGCATTGCCCAGGTGGGCGCGCTCATTTACGATGATGGGCATCTGGCGGAGACGCTGGCAGCGCTAAGGCGGCTGGGGGCCGAAGTGGCGCAGATTTATCCAGCCCAACCCGACCACGCATTTTATGAAGCGGTAGCCACCTTGCCGGCAGCCGCCATCCCCGCCGCCGCTCGCCTGGAAACGGTGCTGTGGTTGGGCTACCTCAGCCCCCGCCCAGAGTTAGAGGATGAGGTGTCCGACCAGATTACGGGGGGCAATTACGCCAATGGCGCGCCGTGGCCCGGCTATGGCGACTGGCTGGCGGATGTGGGCTACGATGGCGCGGGCGTCACCTGGGCCGTCATTGACACAGGTGTGGATTACGACCATCCCGACCTGAGCCAGCGCATTGGGGGCGGTTACACGTTTCCGGGCGCGTGCGACCCGCCGGGACAGCCGGGCAGCGATTGTGAAAATGGGGGGCATGGGACGCACGTTGCCGGCATTCTCGCCGGCGACGCCGCTACAGGCATGAGCGACGCAGATGGGTATCTCTACGGGTTGGGCATTGCCCCTGGCGCGCACATCTTCGCCATGAACCCGCTTTCCGGCGCCAACTGGCCCCCCCTGGGCGGTTGGGCGGAAAACAGCAAGCAGGCGCTGCTGGGTGGGGCGGTGGGCGGCAACAACTCCTGGACCACGGGCGAAGGGCTGCACCACGGCTACCAGACCAGCGAACGCATACACGACCTGATGGCGCGCGACGGCAATTTCGACACGCCAGACGCAGCCGAACCGTTTATACAGGTGTTTTCTGCCGGCAATTACGGCGACAACGGCCTGACCGCGCCCAAAGAAGCCAAGAACCTCATTGTCGTCGCCAGCAGCGAAAACTACCGCGTGGGCGACATTGACCAGGTATCCAGCTTCAGCAGCCGCGGACCCGCGGAAGATGGGCGATGGGTTCCTACCGTGACCGCGCCGGGCAACGTCATTGCTTCCACGCGCAACGATGAAGGCGGCTACTGCGCGGCGCCTATCCCCGGCAGCAATAACCTTTACGCCTTGTGCAGCGGCTCCAGCCAGGCGGCACCGCACGCTTCGGGGGCAATTGTCCTTCTAAGCCAGTGGTGGCGCGCCCACCACCAGGGCGCAGATTTCAGCCCGGCCCTGGCGAAGGCGCTGCTGGTCAGCAGCGCCGTGGATATGGGCGCGCCCGACATTCCCAACATCCATGAAGGCTGGGGACGCATCAACCTTTCACCGCTGCTGTCGCCCACGCTCCCCCTGCTGGCTTTTGACCAGGAAACACTGTTGGTGGACAGCGGCAACGCCTGGCAGCTAGACGTGCGGGTGGCAGACCCATCGCAGCCGCTCAAAATCACCCTGGTCTGGTCGGACGCCGCCGCTGCGCCTGGGGCAGACCCGGCCCTGGTCAATGACCTGGATCTGACGGTGACCACAAATGGCTTGACCTATCACGGCAACCGCTTCATAGCGGGTTGGTCTGTGCCCGGCGGCGACAGGGACGCGCTGAACAATCTGGAAAATGTATTCCTGCAAACCCCTGGCAACTACGCCGCTATCACGATCACAGGTAACAACATCGCGGGCGATGGCGTGCCTTACAATGGCGACCTGACTGACCAGGATTTCGCCCTGGTTTGCTACAACTGCGCCCTGCTGTTGACGGCTGTCCCGCCGCGCGTGGACGTATGCGCGCCCGCAGAAGCAGCTTATACGGTCACGCTGGGACAGATTCCCAATTACAATGATCCTGTGTGGCTAAGCGTAGCGGGCGCGCCGGCGGGCGCGACCAGCTATTTTGGGCAAAATCCGCTGCCGCCGGGGGCAGCTACGACACTGCACATTCAGGATACGGCGCAAGCCAGCGCGGGCCTGTATACGCTGGCGGTAACAGGTTCGATACCCGGCAATAATCGCACTACGACGGCGCAGTTGGCACTGGCGCAGGGCTTGCCTGACCCGCCGCTGCTGCTCATGCCGGCAGACGGCGAAACCAACACGCCGCGCCAGCCTGCCTTCCAATGGAGCAACGCGGGCGCAGAAGCCTGGTATGACCTGGAAGTGGCTGCCGATCCTGATTTTGCGGCCATCGTTTTCAGCGCGGCGGGGATTGCCGGCAACAGCTACGCCTTCCACCGTCCCCTCTCCCCCAATACGCGCTACTACTGGCGCGTTCGCCCGCACAACCCCTGTGGCTCTGCCGCCTACACGTCTGCCTTCACTTTCCTCACTGCCCCGCTGCCAGGACTGTGCAATGAAGGAACTATTCCCACGAACGTCTATCAAACCAGCTTTGAAGAAGGAGCGGCAGGCTGGACGCACGGCGGCAGCGGCGACACCTGGACGCGCAGCGATGAGCGCGTTTTTGATGGCAGTTACAGTTTTCATGCCGAAGCCATCAATGCCTTGAGCAATCAATTTCTGATCTCGCCTGTGCTGGCGCTGCCGGCAGACGCCGCCCCCCTGGCCCTGCGCTTCTGGAATTATCAAGCGATAGATGACGGTGCCGCCGTCATGGAGAGCGGCTGCCGCGACGGCGGCATTCTGGAAATTTCCACCAATGGCGTGTTCTGGACGCAGCTTGACGCCGAGCTACAAACCGATCCCTACGACGGGCTGGTGAGCGACGACTGGGGCAATCCGCTGGCTAACCGCCGCGCCTGGTGCGGCGACCCGCAGGAGTGGTTGGACTCTATTGTGTCCCTGGACGAGTATGCGGGCGAAACGGTGCAGTTTCGTTTTCGCCTGGGCACAGACGTGGCTTTTGGGCGCGAGGGGTGGTTTGTTGACCAGGTGCGCGTCCAGGCGTGCCAGCCGGCTCCCTATACCGCCGTTCTAAGCGGGGACAGCGTGGTTAACACGGTCTATGACACCGTGATCACGCACACCTTCACGCTGCAAAATGAGGGGCCCGATGACCTTTACCAGGCGCAGGCGACAGGGGTCGCCTGGTCCACAGAACTGCTGACGCCTTCGCCTCTGTGGCTGGCTTATGGGGAATCGGCGGAAGTGGTGGTGCAGGTGAGCGTGCCGCCCGCGCCAACCAACGGCCCCCTGGAAAGCGACCAGTTTCAACTGCAAATCGCTTCCCTGCACGAGCCGTCCCTGGTGTTGACGGCAACAGGTACCACGAATGTCATGCAATCGCCCGACTTTGTGTGGTCAGGCAATACCAGCCAGGTAGGGGTTTATGGTCATGAGCTGACGTATACCCTGACCATCACCAATGTGGGCGCGGTCACGGACACGCTAAAAGTGGTCATGCAGCCGGATCAATGGCCGATTACGGCGCTCCCCGATGCCATTACCCTGATTCCCGGGGCCAGCGCCGCTATTGACGTGGTGGTTACTGTAGGCACCGGGGATGAAGACAGCGCCGCCGTGCGCTTTTACTCGACGCTTGCCCACAGCTTCGTCGCCGACATTCCGCTGCTTTCTGCCACCCGCCTGACCTACTTCGGCGTCTTCCCCAGCGATTGATGGCGTTCGCCTATTGCCAGGGAAGGGAGGTGTTTGTGAAGAGTTGGCCCCGTAGCGCCAGCTTCCAGCTGGCTTTTGCCAGCAAGGATGCTGGCGCTGCGGGGTGCTGGCGCTGCGGGGTGCCGGGTTTTTGTACTTTTTCTGGCGGCGGAAAGTTCTGGGGTTTGACATAACGGCAAGAAACGATCACAATTGAGGGGCATGACCAACAGGATAGACCAACCCAAACATCTCTCAATCAGTCTTTCGGCTCCTATTTACCTGCGCCTGAATACGCCCCCCTTTGCGCGCACTGTTTTGTCTGTGCGCGAGCATCTGCCACCGCAGGCAACCGGGAAGCCTGGCCAGCCGCTGATTTTGCTCACTTTTCATCCGGGTTTTCTGGCTGGCTCCTACGAGGATCGGGACTATTTTGAGCGTTTGACGCCGCTGCTGTTTGAGTGGCTGCAGGATTGCTGCCGGCTGCGCATTTTCACGCTGAATCATCCAGGCTATGACCAGCCGCGTGACGCCGTGATTGATCGCTTCCGCTTGCAGCCTTATAGTATTCGCCACCAACCGCTAGCCATGCAGGCGGCTCTTTCCTGGCTTTTGACGACGCGGCTGGCGCAGGAGGAGGAGATTGTCTGGATTGCCTATGGGCATTCTATGGGCGGGCTGGCTCTCAGCCAGTTTCAGCCGGCGGCGCTGGTAAATTTGCTGGCGCGAGAGGGTCGCAGGCTGCACTGTACGAAGGTGCTGTCCGCGCCCGCCCTCTATGTGCACCCGCGGGCGCGGGAGATGGTGGGCGGGCTGGACGTGCTGCATACGCTCAAATTGACCGCCGGACGGCTGCCTTTTTACGTCCCGGTGGCTACCAGTCTGTATCAGGCGTTTGCCCCCCTCTTTTATCGCCGCGACGCAGACAGATTTTCCATTGGGGCGTGGCGCGAGTTTGGCGGCGATTTTCGTCGTCTGGACCCGTTTGTCTTGCTGGAGCAGGGGCGGGAACTGCTGCGCTTCAGACCAATGGCGGCTGGGGGGACTGACCTGTTGGCGGATACGCACGTGATTCTGGCGCGGCAAGATGGGATGATTGATTTGCCGGCAACCATCGCCCTGATAGAAGCCGCGCGGCAAGAAGGTCACCGGGTCATCCAACACGACATTGACAGCACGCACCTGTTGGAGTTGGATGCTGCGGCAGCGGTGGCCTGGGCGATCTGGCAGATAGTGTGCGAAGCGGTGGAGCGCAGCCTATAGATGCAGCCGCGCCTCAATGGAGGCGCGCACGCGGGTCACATACGCCTGAAATTCCGGCGCAGCCTGCATTTCCACTGTGCGGGGGCGCGGCAGGGCAACGGGCACGTGGTTGATAATGCGCCCTGGCAGTTCGCTCATGACGATAACTTCGTCTGCCAGAAAAACGGCTTCTGGAATGCTGTGGGTGACCATAAACACGGTTATGGGGTGCGCGTGCCAGACGCGGGCATGCCAGATGCGCAGCAACTCCTGCCCCATGCGCTCACGCGTCAGCGCGTCCAACGCCCCAAAGGGTTCATCCAATAGCAGCAGCGCGGGTTGGTGCGCCAACGCCCGCGCCAGAGCCACCCGCTGCGCCATGCCGCCAGATAACTGCGCCGGGTAGTTTTGGGCAAAGCCGTGCAGCCCCACCAGCGCCAATAGTTCCAATACCCGCGCCTCCGATTCGGCGCGGGACAGGCCCTTTAGCTCCAACGGCAGGCGCACATTGTCGTAGACGGTGCGCCAGGGCATCAAATTGTGCTGCTGAAAGACAATGCCAATGGGGTCGCCCGCCAGGTGCGGCGGCTGCCCGGCCACCAGCACCTGACCAGAAGTAGGCGTCAGCAGCCCGGCAATGAGCCGCAGCAGGGTGGACTTGCCCGCGCCAGATGGGCCCACCAGGGTCACAAATGCGCCTGCCGGCACACTCAGGTTGATGTTCTGCAGCACCCGCGTTTCGCCATCGAACGATTGGCTGAGGCGGTTGACCTGAATGAAGGGGGGCGCGGTCATGCTAATCAACAGGCAACAGAAAACAGGGAACGAAAAACAGGCAGCGAAAAGTGGGAAGCGGCGGCGGGTTAGTTGTCAATGAATTGATTGGTGAAGCCGGCTTCCAGGTCGGCAAGGGGCGCGTCTAGCAATTTTGCGTCCAGCAGCGCCTGCTGTGTGTTGCCCCAGGCGGCGGCGTCAACGAAGCCCAATTGGCTGGTTTGCCACAATGGCAGCGACGCCTCCAGCACGTTCAGGCGGCTGTCGTCCAGTCCGTCCACATATTTCTTGCTGATCGCGTAGGCAGCGGCGGGATCCGCCAGCGTATCCGCCAGACCACGCAAGGTGGCGTCCACGAATCGCTGTACCAGATCCGGGTTTTCGGCAATCGTGGTTTCATTGGTAATGATGCCGTTAGCGACCAGGTCCACGTAGTCGGATACGTATAAGACGTTGATGGCTTCGCCGCGCGTCTGGAGCTGCACGGGTTCGTTGTTGGCATACCCGACCACAGCTTCTACCTGATCGGCGAGCAGCGATTCGACCTGCGTAAAGCCTATTTCGGTGGCATTGACCTGATCCTGGGCGATGCCATTGGCGGAGAGCAGCCCCACGTAGCCCACATAGCTGGCGCCAAAGAAGAACGGCAGCCCCACGCTGCGTCCAATTAAATCTTGAGGGGTAGTGATGTTGGCGCTGGCTTTGCTGACGATGGCGATGGGGAACTTTTGGAACCATTCCAATATGTAGACCACCGGGACGCCTTGCGCCCGCGCCAGAATCGCCTGCTCGCCGCTGACAATGGCAAACGGCAGTTCATTTGCGCCCACCAGGGCTACGCCGTCTGTCTCAAAGCTGTAGTCAAATTCGAGTTCCAGACCTGCTTCAGCATAGTATCCCCGATCCACAGCCACATAGAAGGGCGCGTACTGGGGATCGGGAATGTATCCCATGGGCAGACGAATTTTCGTCAGCGGCATGGATTCAACCGTTGCCGGTTCTGTTGCCGCTGTTGATTCTACAGGGGGCAGTTCGGTTGGCTCAGCCGTTATCTGGATACCGCAAGCTGTTAATAAAAACAGCGATATCAGCCATATTTTTTGCACCATTTCCTACTCCATTTGTTTTTACTTACTGCAAAGACGCCAGAACGTAAAGATGCCCTAATTGGTAGCAGTTCTCTTAATCGTGGTGGGTGTCAGCCCCGCCTGCGACGGGGCTGACACCCATTTTCCTGGGCAATTTTCGGCGCATATGCGCTAAAATTGCCCAGGAGCGATTTTTTCGGCTGTTTCGCCGGGGCCGTGTGTGGCTAAAGACATCGCTACAGTTTACTGAGGTGTTACCCCCTGATGCTTTTTTGCGATCTTCGCATCTTTGCGGTGAAATTCCAGAGAGGCTTATAGTTGCCTCCGTTGTTGTTGAGAATCCTTTATGATTTGCTTTGCCAGCGCAGCAGCCGCTTTTCCAGCAGGATGACTGCGCCGTATAGGGTTAAAGCGATGATCGCCAGGGTGATAAGAACCACAAAAACAAGGTCTGTTTTGAACTGGTAGCGGGCCGTTACCAGTAAGAAGCCCAATCCCTGGCTTTTGGGCTGCACAAACTCGCCTACCAGCGCGCCGATGACGGAGAGGGTGGCGCCTACTCTGAGGCCCGCCAGGACGATGGGCAGGGCTGAGGGGAGTTCCAGTTTGCGGAACACTTGCCAGGAGGTGGCGCGCAAGGCGCGCATTAGGTCATACAACTCGGACGGGACGGCGCGCATGCCGGCAACCACATTAACCAGAATCGGGAAGAAGACCACCAGCACAGCCACCAAGACCCGGCTCCAATAAACGGATTGCACCCAGATTGTCAGCAGCGGGGCAATGGCGATAACGGGAATCGCTTGCGATGCGATCAGGTAAGGCGAAATGAGGCGTTCCGCCAGGGGCGATTTGGCTAACAGATACCCCAGGGGCGTGGCGACCAACAAGCCAATGAACAGGCCGGGCAAGATTTCGCTGACTGTGATCCAGGTGTGACGCAGCAAGCGACCATCCTGGATGACCAGGTTGAACTGGCGCACTACATCCAGCGGGCCAGGCAGGATAAACCGGTCATATCCGCCCAGGCTGACAAAGAAATGCCAGCCGAGCAGAAAAAGCAGCAGGGAAACCGGGATAATGACCCAGACGGGCTGCGAACGCAGAGGTGCAAACATCGTATTTCTCAATGGTGGGGGGCAAGGGGAAAGAGAGCGCCAGGATTGCCAGACATGCCACGCTGCCGCCGCCAACAAAAAACCCCACTTAGCTAAAGTGGGGCAATGTGGCAAGAAGCGCGGGCTGCTGTCATGCAGTCTACCTTCTCCCATCCAGACTGTTACTGTCGGCTCTGGAGTTCCACCAGATCAACCTGTCACGTCTTGAGAACGATCCAGGGTCGCGGGCTTGGTTTGCGCAAACCTCACCGCCGGTCGGGAATTTCGCCCTGCCCCGAAGGTTTATATGTAGTTTTCGACTCTTGCTTTGATTATAACAGGCAGAAGACAACAGGCAACAGAAAACAGGCAACGGCAGCCTATCTCAATTTGAACGCATTTACCCTGTACGGTCACAGGTCTGGGAGAGACCCCATCCCCTAACCCCCTTCCCCCTGAAGGGGCAGTCCCCCAGGGGGAAGGGGGCTTTCAGAGAGGGCGAGGGGCGCTGCGCGCCCTCGCCCTACATTACCCCTTCCCTGGCGAGGGCGTTGCGTGCCCTTGCCCACCATTCGCCCTTCCCTGGCAATGGCAGAGAGGGGGCTTATTACCTCGTACTGGCAGGGATTCAGCCACAAGCCAGGCAGCCAAAATGAGAACCGCCGGGTAGAGGTGGTGTCAGGCGTTGTCTGAAGGAGGTTCTGGTTTTTCCGTTTTGAGGCCGGGGAGGTTGCGCAGGGATTGGAAGAGGTCAATACCTGTCAGGGCTTCGATGGTTGCCGGCACTTGCGTCATCATGTTAGCCACATCTCCCGTAATCTTGGAAGCGCCGCCCTGACCATCGCCACCGGTGTTGATCATGACAATGCGTTCTGTCTGGGCTAACGGCTGGGCGATAGCGCTGGCAAGTTCGGGGAGCTTGTCCAGAATCTGTTGGATGACGGCTGCCTGCGTATATTCGCGCCACGCCTCTGCCTTCTTTTGCGTGGCTTCCGCCTCTGCCAGACCCTGCTGCCGCAGCACTTCCGCCTGCGCCAGACCTTTTTGCCGCAGCACTTCCGCCTCGGCGCGTCCGCGGGCTTCGTTGGCAGCCGCTTCGCCTTCGCCGCGTTTGCGAATGGCTTCGGCTTCGCCGCTGGCTTCTGTTTGTAGTTGGAACTGGCGCGCCTGCGCCAGCGTCTGCACGCGGAATTGTTCTGCTTCGGCAGGTTTGCGCACGGTAGCGTCCAGTTCGCGTTGGCGGCGCAGCGTTTCTTGCTCCTGCACTTCGATTTGCTTCCGCTTGGCGACTACTTCAATCTGGACTTCCTCTTCCTTGATCTTTTGGGTTTCGATGTTTTGCTGCAAACTGTATGCCAGTTCGGCTTGCGCCCGCTTGCGGTTCGTTTCGGCTTCGTACTCCGCCTTTTGCACTTCGAAGTTTTTGCGGCTTTCGGCGATGCGCGTTTCGGCGTCGAATTTGGCAGATTCCCCCTGCTGCCGCGCTTTGGCGCTTTCAATGGTGGCGTCGCGAGCGGCTTCCGCCTCGCCAATAGCCGCATCTCGTTTTACCTGGGCAATGCGCGGGCGTCCCAGTGCTTCCAGATACCCTTCAGTATCGCTGATGTCCTTGATGACAAAGGAAACGATTTCCAGGCCCATGCTGGCCATGTCGTCGCCGGAGACTTCTTGCACCTTCTGGGCAAACGCTTCGCGGTCACGGTATAGCTGCTCTACCGTCAACGTGCCCAAAATGGCGCGCAGATGCCCGGCCAGGGTTTCATGGGCCACGTGTTGGATTTCGTCTTGCGATTTGGACAGAAACTGGATGGCGGCAGTGCGAATGGAGTTCTCGTCGCTGCCGATTTTCACCTGAGCCACGCCATCCACGGTGACGGGCACGCCCTGGCTGGTGGGTACGTCGGGCGTGGTGATGTCAATGGTCATAATTTCCAGGGAGAGGTGGTCCACCCGCTCCAGCACGGGCCAGACAAAGGAGCGCCCGCCAGACACAATGCGGAATTTGCTCTCAATCTCGCCCATATCGCGCCGTCCTTCGCCGCGACCAGAGATGACGAGTACCTCATTGGGGCCTACCTTTTTTACGCGGCTGGCGTAGACAAAGAGGATGGCAAAGACGATGAAGACAAAGATGAAAAATGCAATGGCGATCAAGCCGCTGTCACCAAACATGGGGAACTCCTTCAAAAAATAGTAACCAGTGGCGAGTGGTCAGTGGTCAGAAGATAGCCTCACGCGGCAGTCCGCTTATGCGGAGACGCGGAGGGCGCAGAGAAAAAATTCGTTGAATTCGGGCAATTCGTGGCTGAAATTTTCATCCTTCCCTTAGCTGCGGGGGTTGGACGAAGGCGATCCGGCCCACGATGCGTTCGATTTTGACGATTTCGCCGGTCTTGATAGCCTGGCCAGTCAGGGAACGAGCGCCTAAGTTGACGCGCCCGCTGACGTTGTTGTAAGCAATTTGCCCCAGACCGTTGCCTGGAATGGTGATAATTACTTCGGCTTCACGCCCGACAGCGTCGGCTTCCAACGAGTAGTGGCTGGATTTGCTGGGGGAGAGGAGGTAGATAAAGGCTACCTGAGCTAACGCGCCAAAGACAAGGCCAATGCCGGTAGACCACAGCACGCTGGCAATGGCTCCCTGGTCGAGCCAGAGGCGGGTAACGAGACCAACGAGACCAAAGGTGGAGCCAAAGATAGCCAGGGCAAAGGGGCTGATGTTGATGAAGTCGAGGTCAGTGTCCCCATCAACGTCAAAATCCAGCACATCGCCCACGCCTGCGCCAATTAAGGTGATGACGGCAAAGATGAAACTCAGGACGAGAATGCCGGCATACACCAGATTCAACGTGCCTGATGAGAACAACTCTTCCAACATGGTAATGCTCCTTGCTGCCGGCATTTGGGTCCCAACGGTCAGAGTACGGCGGGCAACTGGGAACGCTGGCAATATCCCAGGCAATACGCGGCAAACCAGTAACGCTTGCATAGATTATACTCACAGCGCATTTAGCCTAGCAAGTATGTCATGCCCCCTCGCCAATCAGTTGTGTTATAATGGTGGGCGCTGTCTTGCAAAATTAACAGAAGGAGATGAACTTCATGACAAAACAAGTAGTCAAGCAAAATCCGGCGAAAAAGACAACCCGCGACACCTCGCTGATGGGGCGCTTTAGAAGGCTTTCTTTTTCGGAAAAAGTGATGTACATACTCAGCATTTTGATTGTGCTGGCTATGGTGTTGGGTTTGTTTGTCAGCTTTGCCCCGATTCAGTAGGGCGTACTCAGGCGTCGGGCACTTTTCTGTATGACAACTATCGCAATCCGGGTTATGTAATGGCCAACAGCGCCAGCAGCGCCGTTAACAGAGCCGCCAGACCATACTCCACGAGTACCTGCCGGCTTAAGCGGTACAGGCGGTGCTGTTGAATCAAGCCTGCCAACACGTAGAAACACACAAACAACAACAGCCCCCCCTGCAAATTTGACAGGCGCCAATAGTTGATGGCCCAGGCCATTTGGGCCATCAATATGCCCACGATGCTGCCGTAGACAGCGGCTTCGGTTAGTCTGCCGGCATTTGACCAATAAAAACGAGTCGCCAACAGCGTCGCCGCCAATCCGGCTAACAGGCTGGCAATGATTGATGGGGCGCGCTGGGCATAGATGACGATCAATACCGCCAGGGCGGTCAGGTGGACGCATGCCATATAAGCCCATTGCCAGGTCAGGCTGCGTTTTGGCTGCCGCTCGATAGCCGCATACTCCAGGGTCAGAGCCAGGGCAAAAACAAGACCGCCAACCAACAGGGCGGCAGCCCATAACACCGGGTTCTCTAGCTGGGGCAAAGCAAAAGCCAGCGCGCAAGCCCATAAGGTGGGCACGATAGTATACATGATGCTGTGGTCTACCGGCTCCTGCCGCGCTCGGGGGTGGCTGTAAATCAGCGAGATCATGCCGGCAACCGCCATGCCGGCGACAATGCCGGCAATGAGCGCCCCACTGGAAACCGACAAAACCACATCCAGCCCCAAACGCGCTAAGTTGAGGGGGCGTGCCGGCATCTGCAAGAAACGAGACAAAGCCAACGCCAGCAGCAGCGCGCCCGTAATTACCCCTAACCGATCCCGATCCACAGGTTCCGATTCCCGCATAGAACTATTCTAAAGCGAAACAAGGCAGCAGGCGAGTTATACGAACAAACTATGTATTGTCTTCCCACCTGGGTATAATCAGCCCATGTCGCCAATTTTGCTCAGCCTGCTGTTTCTGCTGTCTGGTTTACTGGTCGGGGTGATTATCAATGCCCTGGCAGATGATTTGCCCAAGCGCGCCCGCCCTCACCCGCCCCGCTGCCCCCAATGCGGGCACAACTACCCGCCGTCGCAATGGCTGGCGCTGCGACGCTGGCGGGCGGGCTGTCCCCAATGCGGTCTACCCGCGCGGCGACGCCCACCAATCGTGGAAGTCGCGGTGGGTTTGCTGTTCGCCGCCCTTCCCTGGCTTGTGCCCGACCCGACCACACGCTTTTTCACCGCCCTCTACAGCGCCATTCTCATCCTGATTATTGTTATAGATTTGGAGCATTTCCTGATCTTGCACGTGGTCACGCTGCCGGGCACAGCCCTGGCGCTGCTGGCTGCCTTCATTATACCTGACCAGAACTGGCGGCTGGCTTTGGCCGGGGCAGCCAGCGGGTTTCTCCTGTTTTTTCTGTTTTACTGGATTGGACAGCTTTTGTTTGGCGCGGGGGCGCTTGGCTTTGGCGACGTCACCCTGTCGCTGCTGTTGGGGGCCATGTTGGGATTTGACCGTATCTTCTTTGCCCTGCTTTTGGGCATTCTTCTGGGCGGCGTTTCCAGTCTGATAATCATGGTGCTGCGCCGCCGTGGTCGCTTTCACATCCCATATGGGCCCTACCTGGCGGTCAGCGGCATCGTCATGCTCATCTGGGGGCGACAGGTCTTTCTCTGGTATACCAGCTAAAGCCACCTGTTTAGCCTGTTTCAGGTACAATACACTCAACGCACTGTGCCCCTGGCACGCTTCATGATTAGCAGGGCAAAAAAGGACTGTTTTGTGAACATTACGATCCAGCCCATTAGCAACACCGACGATTATCATAAGATTGAGGCGCTGCAGCGACGCATCTGGGGTATGAGCGATCTGGAGATCATCCCCGCCCGCTTCATGCATGCCCTGGTGCACAATGGCGCCTGTTTGCTGGGCGCTTATGATGGCCCGGAACTGGTGGGCTTCAACTTTGGCGTCATTGCCACGGTCGAAGGGCTGCAAGAACGCATAGACCAGGTAGCCGCCGCCCGCCTCAAAATGTATTCGGTGATCATGGGCATTCACCCGGATTACCAACACCTGGGCATTGGTTACGATTTGAAGCTGGCGCAGCGGGAGTTTGCGCTGCGCATTGGTATTCGCCTGATTACGTGGACGTTTGATCCGCTGGAAAGTCGCAATGGCTGGCTAAATATTGGCAAGTTGGGGGCGGTGTGCGACCGTTATTTGCGCGACTTTCATGGGCAGATGAGCGGCATTAACGCTGGTCTACCCACCGACCGCTTTGAAGTGTCGTGGTGGGTCACCAGCAATCGCGCCAGGAGCCGCACAGGCAACCGCGTCAATAAGCGAGGGGAACGGCAGCAGCGCCACCCCCTGGAACTGAGCAGCATTCTGGGCGGCGGCGGCGTTCTGATTAACGAAGGAAGCTGGGATAAGCACGGTTTCATTGTGCCTGTGGCGGATGTGGCTATCCCCCAGGCGCGCATCTTGTTGGTGGAGATTCCGTCAAACTACCAGGCTATGAAGAAGCATCATTTTCCCCTGGCGCAGCAGTGGCGGCAGCATACGCGCACGCTGTTTGAATATCTTTTCGCGGAAGGGTTTGTGGTGACCGACTTTGCGCGCAAGCAAGAAGCGGGCGAGCCGCTGCGGACGTTTTATGTGCTGACCCATCGCAGCGCTTGAGAGAGGCGGCTTTGGGTAACACAGATTTCACAGATTAAGCAGATTTACGCAGATGGGAGTGGCTCCACTGACCACTCGCCACTGTTAACGAAGGAGTTGTGAAGATGTTTGAAAGTACGGTGGATTATGGTATTCGGGTGGAACTGCCCGTATCCTATGAAGAGGCTATTGCTCAAGTAACTGCCGCGTTGAAGACGGAAGGATTTGGCGTACTGACGCAAATTGACGTCAAAAGCACGCTAAAGCAGAAAATTGACGTGGATTTTCGTCGCTATGTGATTCTGGGCGCCTGTAACCCCCGGCTGGCTTATCAGGCGTTAAGTACGGAACTAGAAATCGGGCTGATGCTGCCATGCAACGTGATTGTGTATGAGACGGACGCCGGCTCGGTGGTTTCAATTGTGGATCCGCAAGCCATGCTGGGCGTTGGTCTGAGCCCGGCGTTAGCGGATGTGGCGACGCAGGCGCGGGAACGGCTGGAGCGAGTGGCGGCGGCGTTGTCAGGCTAGGGGCGCAAAGAAAGGGAAACTGCTACTATGTTGGCAAAGGTTGTCAGTTGTGCGATTGTGGGTTTGGAAGCCGAGATCGTGGATGTGGAGGTGGACATCACGCGGGGATTGGCGGCGTTTACGCTGGTTGGTTTGCCCGATGCCGCCGTGCGGGAAAGCAAGGATCGCGTACACGCCGCCATCAAGAACAGCGAACTGCGCTTCCCACCCAACAAACGCATTACAGTCAACCTGGCTCCGGCTGACCTGCGCAAGGAGGGCCCGGCGTATGACCTGCCCATTGCCGTGGGTATTCTGGCGGCCTCGCAGCAGATCTGGTTCAAAGAGTTAGAACAGGCCATGTTCATTGGCGAACTGTCGCTGGATGGCACGCTGCGCCCGGCTAAAGGGATTCTCTCCATGGCGGCGCTGGCGCGAGAACAGGGGATTGCGCGGGTGTTTGTGCCGGCAGAAAACGCCCCTGAAGCCGCCCTCATCCCTGACATTGAAGTCATGCCCGTGGCCAGCCTGAGCCAGCTTGTGGGGCATCTGACCCATCTGCAAGCCATCGCGCCGCTGGCGCTGGACCTGAGCACCCTGTACAACAGCGAACCCAACTACGCCGCCGATTTTGCGGACATCATGGGGCAGGAGCACGTCAAGCGGGCTATGGAAGTGGCCGCCGCCGGCGGTCACAACATCTTGATGACGGGCCCCCCAGGCACAGGCAAGACACTGGTGGCTAAATCCTTACCCGGAATTATGCCCCGCCTGTCCGTGGACGAAGCCCTGGAAGTCACCAAAATCTACAGCGTGGCAGGCTTGCTGCCATCGGATACCCCCCTGATCCGCCACCGCCCCTTTCGCGCCCCGCACCATACGGTCAGCTACGCCGGGCTGGTGGGGGGCGGCGCCTGGCCTCGCCCTGGCGAAATATCCCTGGCGCACCGCGGCGTGCTTTTTCTGGACGAACTGCCCGAGTTTGGCGACCGCCTGATTGAGGTGCTGCGGCAGCCGCTGGAAGGTCTGCCGCGCGAGGTTTCTATTTCGCGCGCTTCGGGCACGGTCACTTATCCCGCCAACTTTATGCTGATAGCGGCGCAAAACCCGTGCCCATGCGGTTATTATGGCGACCCGACGCACCCCTGTTCCTGCTCCAACAACATGATTACACGCTATCAGAAGCGCATCTCGGGCCCGCTGCTGGATCGGATTGATTTGCACGTGGATGTGCCGCGCATTGATTTCGAGAAGCTGTCCAGCGTGCGGCGCGGGGAGCCGTCGGCGCAGGTGCGCGCACGGGTGGAACAGGCGCGGGAACAGCAGAAGGCGCGCTTTGCCGGCACAAAGTTGTACTGCAACGCCGACATGGGCACCACCGAAGTGCGCCAGTTCTGTCCGATGGATGACACAGGTCGCCGCCTGATGAAGAGCGCCATGAACCAGATGGGGCTGAGCGCCCGCGCTTTCCATCGCATTCTCAAAGTGGCGCGCACCATTGCCGATCTGGCGCAGCAGGAGCAGATCCAACCCGCGCACCTGGCGGAAGCGCTGCAATACCGCCCGCGCCAGAATTGAGCGAATAGAGAGGATCAAGATGCACTTCGGTCACGTGGAGATTTTTGTCAGCGATCTGGCGGTGGCCAGGGCGTTTTACACAGAGGCGCTGGGGTTTGTGGTGACGGTGGATCAGGGGGATGGGATGTTGTGGCTGCAAAAGGGGGAGCTGGAGATTCTGCTGCGTCCAGGCAAACCGCCCGCTTCGCCCGTTTGTTACGAAGCGGCGCCGTTGGGGTTGGTATTGTATACGGACAACCTGGAACAAACGGCAGCGGAGATGCGCCGCCGCGGGGTGGCGTTTCGGGGTACAGTGGATTCGGAGAAGTGCCTGACGTTTACCGACCCGGATGGTAACTGGTTCCAACTGGTTGACCCGGCAGATCATTGAGATGGATGGGAACTTTAGCCACAAACCACATAAATTTTCACGAATTTTTCTGCAACGCCCGCCGCGTCTCCGCGTGAGGCTATTTTTGAAACATGGGTGGGTTGCCAACCCGCCCTACAAGGAATGGTCATGAAAGTCTTGTTTATTGGCGGGACGGGGATTATTAGTTCGGCTTGCAGCGCGCTGGCGGCGGCTCAGGGGGTGGAGCTTTACTTGTTGAACCGGGGGCGGGCGGCGCGGGAAGTGCCGGCATCTGCCCACCTCCTCCAGGGCGACATCCGCGATCCCCAATCTGCCGCGCACGCCCTAAGGGGGCACACTTTTGACGTCGTTGTCAATTGGGTGGCTTACGCGCCTGCCCACATTGAAACGGACATGGCCCTGTTCCGTGAGCGCACGCGCCAGTACATCTTCATCAGTTCCGCTTCGGCTTATCAGACGCCGCCGCAAAGCCTGCCCATCACCGAATCCACGCCGCTGTCTAACCCGTTCTGGGCGTATTCGCGCGCCAAAATAGCCTGCGAAGAGCGGTTAACGCAGGCGTATCGTCAGGAGCAGTTCCCGGTCACCATTGTGCGCCCTTCACACACCTATGACCACACCTTGCTGCCCATGCACGGCAGCTATACGGTGGTGGATCGGATGCGGCGCGGGCAGAAAGTGGTGGTGCATGGCGATGGCACGTCACTGTGGACGTTGACCCATCACGCCGATTTTGCCCGCGCTTTTGTGCCCCTGCTGGGGCATCCGCAGGCTATAGGCGACGTTTTCCACATTACGTCCGACGAAGTTTTGACCTGGAACCAGATTTTCCACACGGTTGCCGCCGCCGCCGGCGTCACACCCCAGTTGGTGCATGTGCCTTCCGCCTTCATTGCCGCTTTCGATGCCGATTGGGGCAGCAGTCTGTTAGGGGACAAAGCGCACAGTATGGTCTTCGACAACAGCAAAATCCGGCGCATCACGCCCAGCTTTCGCGCTACGATCCCGTTCTGGCAAGGGGCGCAGGAGATTATGGCCTGGTATGACGCCGACCCGCAAAGGCAGGTGGTGGATCAGGGTTTCAACCGGCTTCTAGATCGGATCATTACTGCCTATGAGTCCGCCTGGCCCCCGCCGGCGCCCGTTCAGTGACCTTCTTGTAGCGCAGCTTACTCTCGCAGGCGAAAATGGTGGTACAATGGGGGAGGCATCCTCGTATAGGTTTGCACAGGCGCATTGGCCGGGCTGGAGTCAGTGTGGCGCCGTCTTGCTGGACGACAGGCAAGAAAATCCCGCCGGACGAAAAGAGCGACTGCCTGGCGCTCATGGATATGGAGTTGAGAAGTGACCAATGATCGGGCCCGTTATGAAAAGGCATTAACGGTCGGGCTGACTTATAACAAACGGCAGCAGTGGAAAGAAGCAATTGCCGCCTTTCGCATTGCTCTGGGCGAATTCCCGCATGAGGCGCAGGTGTACGCGGGCCTGGGCGACGCTTGCTTTGGCTTGAAAATGTACGACCGCGCACTGGAGTGCTATAAACTGGCAGCGCGCTATTCGCAGGGGGACATCGTACACCTGAACCAGGTGGCCGATGTGCAAGAGCGCATGGGACAACTGCACGAAGCCAGCCGCACCTATATGGCGGCGGGCGAGATTTTTTTGCGTCTGAATCGCCTGGAAGAGGCTACGGACAATTGGGAGCGGGCGGTGCGGCTGGAGCCTAATTTGCTGGGGGCGCACCAACGATTGGCGATGACGTTCCAGCGACAGGGAGACGTGAAGCGCGCGGTGCGCGAATACCTGGCGATTGCTCGCATTTTGCAGGAACAGGGGGAGCAGCAGAAGGCGCTGCAAATGTGCTGGGCGGCGCAGCGGCTGGATCCGGACAATAAAGATGTGGAGACAGCTATCGAACTGGTGCGTTATGGTATCCAGGCTTTTCCGGACGAAGCGGCTGCGCCGGCGGCGACGGTTGAACCGGACGCCGCCGAGGAGACGGGCGGCTCTCTGGCGGACACGGTGCGGCAGTTAGCGGCTATTTTTGAAGCGGAGCGGCAGAGTCCGCCGGAAACGCCAGCGCTCCCCAGCCACCCCCTGGAAGCAGCCCGTAAACTGGCGCAAAACCAACTGGCGGAGGAGATCTTCCGCGAAGAAGAAGGGGATGAAGCAGCGGCCCTGAGCAAACTGGAGCGGGACGCGCTGATTGGGCAGGGTATAGATTTTGAGCTGCGCGGTTATCAGGAAGAAGCGATTCGCTGTTATGAGAAAGCTGTGCGAGGGGGACTAAAATTGCCTGCCGTTTTCTTTACGTTGGGGGTGCTTTACCAGGAGCGGGGCCGGCACGAGGCGGCGCGGCGGGCGTTTTTGGTTGCCGGCAAGAGCCAGAGTTACCAGGCTGCCTGCCGGCTGGCATTGCACACGCTGCCTGCCTGAGCCCAAAATGGGCGTAGGCAATACGCCCCTACGAGGCGTGGATTTCTCGGGCTACGTTTTCCAGTTCGGCGATGAGGCGGCTGGAGTTGATGTTCTTTAGTAAATAACGGTGGGCGCCGGCTTGCAGCAGCACCTCCCGCTCTACCACGTCTTCATAGGACGTCAACACAATGACGCCTACGTTGGCGGCGACTAGCTGCTGCACCACTTCCGCCAACTGATAAGGGGACAGCTTGCGCGTACTTTTCAAACCCAACAGGATAATGTCCGGGGTCAGTTCGTGAGTATGCTGCAAGGCGGCAGTCAGGTTATCGTCCACAGCCACAATGTTCAGGCGGGTGGAAGAGCGCAGACGCACTTCTAACGCCTGCCGCACGGCGGGATGCTCATCCATGATTTGCAGTTTGATGGGACTGGCATTGGATTTGCGGGCGCTGTGGGGCAGCGGCTCAACGCCGGGCGGCAGCGGGCCGGGTAGTTGTTGAAATTCGTTGGCGGACAGGATGCCTGAATATTCCATGACGGTCTCACCAGATTCGCCCGCGCCGCATCTGCCGTCAAACAGGTGTGTGGGCGTATGCAATATACTTGAGCAGTCGGGTAAGTATCCAGGCTCCACGCCTGTTGATACGAGTTATGACGGTGAAAATCTGGCGCGGATGAACGGACAGTTCGCCCGATGCTTTCACCGCAGAATGCCGGCATTGTAAGCCCCGCCTACTATCCTCTCCAGTAATAAATGTCACCCAATGCCCATGACATGCGTCATCTGGAACAAAACAGCTAATTTGAGGACAAAAGTCACCCCCAAACAGTGACATTTCCCACCGTCCCCTGCGCCGCCAATCCCATACACTGGGAGCAGGTTCCCTGGTTCCCGGCGAGCGGGCAAAGCCGCCCAGGGGCCAGGATCATGACCGCAACCCGTTTTCAAACCATTGTGGATGACGCAAGAAGGGTGTCAGCATGAGCAATATTGTGACAACGAAAGGCGAAATTTTGCAGGATCCACCCATTGTGCAAACCCTGCTAAACGATCCGCGAGCCGGATTGGTGTGGTTCTTCCTGCGCATCTGGTTAGGTTGGCAGTGGGTACACACCGCCTGGCTCAAGCTGCAAGACCCAGCCTGGATTGACAGCGGCGACGCCATACGCATTTTCTGGCAGCAAATGGTCGCCGCCCCGGATACGCCCGCCTGGTACCAGGGCATTATGCAAGCCTTGCTCAACGCCGAAGCCTGGACCTGGTTTGGCAAAGTTGTCCTCTATGCGGAATTCATTGTGGGCATTGCCCTCATCCTGGGGCTTTTTACAGGGATAGCCGCCTTTTTGGGCGCCTTCATAAGCTGGAACTTTATTATGTCTGGTTCCATCAGCGCCAACCCGGTGATGTTTGTGATTGCTCTGGGCTTGATTATGGCCTGGAAAGTGGCGGGTTACGTGGGCTTTGACTTTATTCTGCTGCCCTGGCTGGGGACGCCCTGGCATGGCAAACCACTGCGCCTGCTCAGCCGCGAATGGAGCATAACGAGCAAAGACGATCCAGATGATCTGGAGGAGTCCGCCTGAGACGCTAGTCAGGTAATAAATTGTCAAAGTGTCATTCCGAGGTCTTCCGAGGAATCCCTCTGACCAACAAAGAGAGATTCCTCCCCTTCGGCAGCCTCAGGGTCGGAATGACACCGCCAGCGCGTTTATTATCAGAT
>JAGVTM010000167.1 GCA_019136785.1 Chloroflexota bacterium
CTCCGGCTTCGTACTCGCGCACGACTTGCTGCTTAAAGGCTTGACTGTATCGTTTGATGGGTTCTTTCTTCATGTTTTCACCGTCCTGATAGTCACTATAGGTGCCAATTATCTTCAGGACGGGTCACATACCTCATACCTCATACCTCCCCTAACGAAACTGCTCCCGCACCGTCAGCAAAGCCACATAACCAAACCCCCCCATACACGTCGCCAGGAAAGGCAGCGGCCCCAAATTGCCCTGCTGCCAGGCCAGCGCCAGCCCCACCGCTGCATACAGCGCCAGCCCCGCCTCCACCGCCACAATCCAATCCAGCGGCAGCCGGTAGCGCTGCGCTGGATTGAGCGCATCCCCTTTGGGCGTGCGCACAAAATCGGCGCGGCGACCCCACATCGCCTGCCCCATAGCGCGGCAGTTGCTGGGCGCCAGCCCCACCGCCACCAACATCATCGCCGGGAAATACCGCAGCCGCCGTGGCCAATCGCGGTACAAAATCTGCTGGCTCAACACAAACAACAACGGCTGCCCCACCCCGGCAATCCCCAACCAGACCAGGTGGGGTGAAAAACGAAAATCGAACGCCAGCAGCGGTATCAACAACAGCAGCAGCAGCAGCAGCAAACCGTGCGCGCCATAAGCGGACATGGCTAACAGAGCATACAGGCGCGCCGCCGCCGGCTGCTGCCGGCATCTGGCAATCTCCCCCCCATACTTGAACAAGCATTGCGTGGAACCTTTCGCCCAGCGCGCCTGCTGGCTCTTATAAGCAGACATGCTGGCTGGCAGTTCCGCCGGCGCCACCACGTCCGGCAAAAAACGAAACTGCCATCCACGCAGCACCGCCCGCGTGCTCAGGCACAAATCCTCGCACACCGTATCCGCCTCCCACCCGCCAATATCTTCAATGCACTGCCGCCGCCAGATGCCGGCAGTCCCGTTAAACTTGGGAAACAGATTGGCGCGGTGGCGCACCGTCTGCTCAATGGCAAAATGCTTATCCATGGCAATCGCCTGCGCCGCCGTCAGCGCCGACTCCGCGTCATTCAAATGCCCCCAACGCGCCTGCACCACCCCCAACCGCGCATTGCCGGCAAAATGCGGCACGGTGCGCCGCAGAAAATCCGGCGGCGGCTGGAAATCCGCGTCAAAAATGGCGATGAACTCGCCGCTGGCTTTTGCCAGCGCCCCCGCCAGCGCCCCTGCCTTAAAACCCTGCCGGTTATCCCGCCGCACAAGCTGCATAGGCACACCCTGCGCCTGATACATCTCTACCAGATGAGCCGCCAGCGCCGCCGTTTCATCCGTCGAATCATCTATCACCTGAATCTGCAAACGGTCGCGCGGGTAATCCAACTGCGCCGCCGCCGCCAGCAGCCGCGGCAACACCAGCCGCTCATTATAAATAGGAAGCTGCACCGTCACTGCCGGCAAAGCTTCATCCGCAACCTCAGGACAGGGGAAAACGTCCCGCCGGTGTCGCCAGTAAAAAAGCAGCGTCGCCAGCCCCAGCAAACCATAAACAGCCATAGCCGCCAGCGCCGCCATGTAAGCTGCGCCCAACCAGGTAATCACTCGCTCTCCCCACTCCGTTTGACAACCTGCTTCAGCCGCTTTAGGAATTCGCTGCGCGGCAGCATCACCCGCCGCCGGCACGTCTGGCATTGCAGCCCAATGTCCGTGCCCACGCGGGTCACCACCCACTCATAACTGCCGCACGGATGCGGCTTCCTCAGCCGCACAATATCCCCAGGTTGGATGGAAACAGGTTGTTGTGTAGACATAGGCAGTGAATTATAACGACATCGGCGTTTCTCAGGTATACTTCCGTTAGCGGAACGAACCCTACGGTTCACGAGCGTTTCAAAACCATTCACCCAACGCCTCCCCGCCGCTGTAAGTTGAGAAATTATATTTTCTCTGCCGGATCACAAAAACTTGACATAAAATCTAACTTCTCCCTTCAACAACCTGTACCAACCATTTTCACATTCTAAACCCATCTAACTTCTTCCTTCTTCCTTCTTCCTTCCGAGGATACCCATGTTTGATCTAAATGTCCCTGAACTCATTGCTCGGCTCATTGTCCTGGTGATCGCCTTCACCATTCACGAATTGGCCCACGCCGTCACCGCTGACTACCTGGGCGACTCCACGCCGCGGCGCATGGGGCGCATCAGCCTGAATCCGCTGGTTCACCTGGACCCCCTGGGCAGCATCCTGCTGCTCGTGTCTGGCTTTGGTTGGGCAAAACCCGTGCTGGTCAACCCGCTCAACATGCGCGGCAACCCGCGCACCGCCATGGCTCTGGTAGCCGTAGCCGGGCCCCTTTCCAACATTCTGATGGCTGTGCTAGGCGCCATTCCCCTGCGCTTAGGGTTAGTAGGGGTAGAAAGCGGCAATCCCATATTGCCCGATCTCGGTTATCTCCTGTTTGAATTTGTGTGGATTAACGTCATTCTGGCTTTTTTCAACCTGATCCCCTTAGCCCCACTGGATGGATCGAAAGTGCTGGCGGGGCTGCTGCCGGCAGAAATGGCATACCAACTCCGTCCCCTGGATCAATATGGCCCCCTGATCCTGCTGGCTCTCATCTTCTTGCCCTCTTTCCTGCCTATCCCCAACGCCATCGCTCTCTTAATTGGCGGCCCGGCCCAATCCTTCACCTTCTTTCTGTTGGGCTTTTAACCTCGCCCATGCGTTGGCGCTATCGCTTATGGCAAATGTGGCTAAACTTCACCGTGAAGAAAGCCCTGCCCCCCACTGCTCGTCAGGAAATTGCCGCCGTACTCTTGCCGGCAGAAATGCGCCTGTTTGACCATTTCTCCCCCCGCGACCAACAGCACAGCTATCTCGTCTACCAGACGCTCCGCCGCGCCGGGCGCGCCGACCCGCCGCTGCTCGCCGCCGCCCTGCTGCATGACATTGGCAAAACCCAAACGCCCCTCACCCCCTGGGATCGCATGTTGCCCGTTCTGGTCGAAAAAGTCGCCCCCCGGCTGGCGCAGCGCTGGGGCGCCGGCGAACCCCACGGCTGGCGGCGTCCCTTTGCCGTCCGCCAGCAGCACGCCGCCTGGGGCGCCGCCATGGCCCAGGCTGCCGGCAGCGACCCCCTGACCGTCGCCCTGATAGCCCGCCATCAAGACCAACTCCTTCCCCACCAAAACACCCCCCACGATCAACTCCTGCGCGCCCTCCAATGGGCCGACGAACAATCCTGACTCCCCATTAACCATTCACAAATTCACCAATTCACCAATTAATTATTCCCTCCCCTCTCCCTATCAGCGCTCCATCAGCGTCATCTGCGCCCTATTACACCTTCCTCACCGCGGTCGCCAAAAAGCAATCATCCCATCCGAAATAATCTGCGGTCGCCGCCCGTCAATAGGAATCACCATAATGTGCGAAACCCCATTCTGCGCCACCGGCAGCGCCAGCGCGCTGCTGTCCGGCGACCACAACCGGTGGCTCAGCGCATATTGGTCAAAAAACGGCAAAAATTGCGCCACAAACAAAGGCGTCGGCGCAAACGACGTCACAAACCCCGCGTTACCGCTTTCCACGTCCAACACCCACAAATCCAGTTCTGGCAGTTGTCCCTGCTGCCGCAAAGGGCGCAATAATCTGTCCCTGGACAGAGACGTCCCACAGGCGCGCTGCGCTGCCGGCACGCCCGCCTGGCAGCCCCTTACCTGCGCCTGATCTATCCCCGCTTCAATGCTGTCAAACCGGTGCAGCGTCAAAAAAGCCAGCCGTCGTCCATCCGGCGACCAGAAAAAAGCCACCACCCGCTGCTCCGTCAACAGCGTAGTCTGCCCCGTTGCCGCATCAAAAAGGCGCATCGGGCCAAACAAGTCGGGCCTGCCATTATTCCCGCCGCCGTCATACGGGCTGATAAAGGCCAGCTTATCCGCCGCCGGGCTCCAGCTAAGCGCCATCGTCCCCGTATGCGGGATCCGGCTCTCCGCCTCTCCCAGACTGTTTTGAATCACCAGCCAGCGCGCGCCGGCTTCATCCTCTACCGTGAAAGCCCAGCGCTGTCCGCTGGGGGCAATCCCCGGCGACTGAAATGAGCCGGGCGTGCCCAGATTCTCGCCGGCGTCCTCCCCCGTTGGTTCCAGAAAAGCCAGCCGCGCCCCCTCCTGATTAGCCCCCGTATGAATCAGCAGCCGCGCCGCGTCCGGCGACCACGCCCAGTAAAACGGCTGCCCTGTCGTCAACAACCTGACCTCTGCCTCCCCGCCGGATGCCGCCAGGTACAGCCCCAAACCACTGGGATGGTTTGCCAGAATCGTCACAAACTGACCGTCCGGCGACCAGTACAAATAAAAGGGTGACCCCGTCCGGCTGTAATAAAGGGAGCGCAAACTGCCGGCATCTTCCCCGGCAGGCGCCGCTACATCCTGCAAGACATACACGCCGCTGCCGGCATCATCGCTGCCCAACACAGCAATTTGCTCCCCATCCGGCGACCAGACCGGAAATAGATACAGCCGTTCGTCAGCCGTCAACTGCCGCCGGTTCCCGCCATCCCCATCCAACGCCGCCACCTGCCGGTTGGCGTCAATCAACGCCAGCCGCCCCATGACCGGGCTGCCGGCATTTTCCACTGCCCCGTCCTGCGCCGCCCCCCCCTCTGGCAGCGACGGCGTCGGCGCCATATCTTCCGGCAGCGTCGTTGCCGGCAGTTGCTCCAACCCCGCCCAAACCGCCGCCCGGTTCTGCCACACCCACGACCCCGCCGCCAACAGCGCCGCCAGACTACAAATAAACACAGCCGCCCCGCCTGCCGCCAGCCACCACCCCACCCGCCGCCGCCGTCCCATTCCCATTTCATCCTGCTTCATCATCCACCTCTTTGCCCTGCCATCCGTCCACTCACCTGTCGCTGCAACCGTTACCTTAACCATTCACAAATTCACAAATTCACCCATTAATTATTCCTCCCCTCCTCCCCACGCCCTTCACCAACTCGCTGTCTGGTGACATTCTTCACCGCCACACCTGTTAATCATCACTATCCCCCCCGCCTGGACTGCTCAATAATACAACTACAACAGCCCTGAGCGAGCGGGGACGGCGGCGCACCACCACCCATAACCATCACCCACACCGCCAACCTCCCCCGCCGCCCCAACCGGCAGCCAGCAATTCACCATTCACCATTCTGTCCACTGACCACTGTTCACTAACCACTGACCACTGACCACTGACCACTGACCACTGTCCACTGACCACTGTCCACTGACCACTGTTCACTGACCACTGTCCACTCTCAGGAGCCTCCCATGTTCAACCACATTCTCGTTCCCCTGGACGGTTCTGGATTGGCCGAAACGGCCCTACCCGTCGCCCTGGAAGTTGCCCAAAAATTCGACAGCGAAATCACCCTGGTGCGCGTGGTGCTGCCGCCGCACGTCGTCAGCCACACCACCGGCGCCGCCTATGCCTCGCTCATCACCGGCCTGCGCGAAATCGCCTACGAAGAGGCTGAATCCTACCTGCGGACGCAGCAAGGTTCCTTACGCCAGCAAGGATACCGCGTCCACAGCCAAATTGTAGACGGCGAACCCGTCGCCGACATTATCCTGGACGTAGCCGAGGGCTTGCCCGTAGACCTGATCGTCATGTGCACCCACGGTCGCAGCGGTGTCAGTCGTTGGGTGTTTGGCAGCGTTGCCGACCGCATCCTGCGCCAGGCCACCATGCCCATTCTACTGGTGCGCGCCCAGCCTGTTCAGTAGCCAACGCGCCGCGACAGCCCGCCTCAGCCAATTGACTGCTCTGTTTGCACAAAGCGGCGTGTGCCCGTCTTGGCCCGAATTAACAACGAATGAAGCTGCGCCTTCTGGCCATGGAAATCCACTTCGTGCAGCAAATCGCTGCGCGTGATGCCTGTCGCCGCCACAAACACGTCATTCCCTTGCACCATTTCATCTACCGTCCAGATGCGGCGCGTATCCAATCCAGCCTCCATCAAAGCCGCTTGTTCCGCATGATTCTGCGGCGCCAGACGAGCCAGCATTCCCCCACCCAACGCCTTCACCGCGCAGGCTGCCAGCACAGCCTCTGAAGCCCCGCCAATCCCCATCACCACATCCACATTCGTCCCCACCGTAGCCGCCAGCAGCGCCCCTTCAGCGTCCGCCTGCCGCAGCCAGACGTGCGCCCCGGTGGTGCGCACCTCTTCAATCAAGTCGCCATGACGCGGGCGGTCCAGCACCACCACGTCCAGGTCGCGCACCGATTTCCCTTTGACCCGCGCAATCAACGCCAGCGTCCACGCCGCCGGCGCGTCCATCACCTCCGGCACCAGCGCCGCCGCCGCTTCCCGATCCACCACAATCTTGTCAATGTAAACGGCTGGATAGGGCGACCAGATTGCCCCCCGCGGCGCCACCGCCACCACCGAAATAGCCCCCGGATACCCCCGTACCACCAGCTTGGTGCCGTCTATCGGATCCACCACCACATCTACCTCCGGGCCCTGCCCCATCCCCACGCGCGCGCCGCTGGACAGCAGCGAGGAGCGCCCCAACCGTCCTTCCTCGCCAATAACGATGTAGCCATCCATTTCCACTTCATTCAGGGCGTGGATAACCGCCTCGGTAGCCGCCTGGTGCGTTTCCAAATACTTGCCTGAACCAATCCAGCGACCAGCCGCCAGAGCCGCCGCTTCTGTCACCCGCAGCAAATCCAGGCCAATATTACGCGATGGCGCCTGCCCGGTGGATGTTGTATTGTCGCTCATAGATGCTGTCCTTACTGTGACTCAAATCGAAAATAATCCACCGCCTCCAACAAGCCGGCATTTTCCCAGGCTAACATGCCGCCCTGCAAAATGCTAACGTTCTCAAACCCATCTTGCATCAACCTGGCAGCCACCCGCCGGCTGCGCCGCCCCGTGCGACACACCAGCACAATGGGCGTCTCCGCCGCCACTTGCGGCCCGGCTTGCATAATCTGCACCATAGGTCGCAGTCGCGCCTCTGGAATGTGTCCGCGGTGATACTCGCGCGGTTCGCGCACGTCCAACACCACCGGACGCGGCTGCTGCCCGCCGCGCAAACGCGCATACAAGTCGCGCGGCCCGATTTCCGGCGCAGCGCTGGCTGCCGCCGCCGTCTCAAACGCCATCTCCGCCGGATAAGGATACTTTGGCAAATTCTGGCACTCGCGGAAAGCCCGCATCGGGCACTCATAAATGCAGATCGCCGGGTCCAGCACGCGGTAAAATAGATAAGAAATCGCCTCATCTTCCGCCAGGAAATGCGTGTCGTCCAGCGTCGCGTTAAGGCCCGATTGCGCCATCACTCGCGTCACCGCCTCATTGGCCCGCACGACAAACACGTCTCCCCCCCTTTCGCGGTACAGGCGCACCACATTTTCCAGCATATGCACCCCGC
>JAGVTM010000605.1 GCA_019136785.1 Chloroflexota bacterium
CTGCCAGCAAACCAAGGCCCATGGCGAAGGAGCCCGCCGCAAACAGAGAGCCTATGGCGGCGTCGCTGCTGTGGTGCGTCTGGCGGAAAAAGACGTTCATGAACGGCACAAACAAGCCGGCGCCCAACGTGGTGATCATCAGGGGGGCGATCAATTTGCCCAATAAGGCTGGGTGCTGCGCCGCGTAACGAAAAGGGGCCAGACGATCGGTCTGGTTTGCGCCAGGGGCGGCGCGAATAAAAGCCAGGGGCAGCAGCCCGCAAAGCCCCAGGGCGACAATGACTAACAGAGATTGGGCGTAAACGGCGGCAGCGGCGGCGGCGGCGGGCGCGCCGCTAATCCAGCCGGGAAGCTGCCCGCCAACCCAGTACCCCAGGGTGACGGCTAACATTTGTACGCCAAAGCTGGCAGAGAAAAGGTAGGTGCGTTCTGTTTCGGCGCTGTTTTCCATGAGGAAGGGGGCCAGGGTGACGCTGCCCAGGCTTTGGCACAAACCTGATAGGGTGTAAAAGGCAAAGAGGGCGGTGGGGGTTTGCCAGAGTACGATGCCGGCAACGGCAACAGTAGAACCTGCCGCCGCTAACAACAAGGCGCGTTTACGCCCCAGACGGTCGCTGAGGTAGCCTGCCGGCAAGGCGGCGAGGAGGGCGGCGGTGTTGTTAACGGATAGCAACCGCCCCAGGAGGGCTTCGTCAAAGCCCAAACTCAGCACATAGAAGTTGAACAGGAGGCCCAAAATGCCGGCAGCGACCCCGCTGACGGCAACGTACAGCAGGTACAGGCGGGCATTTCGCTGAAATGATTGAACGCGGTGCGAATAGGTTCGCAGAGCAGCGCGAATCATTGTGTTCTCAACCGGTCATGGGAGGCTGGCGACTATAAAGGCGGTTTGTTAATCAGGATAGGCCTTTAAGCCTGCGCGCATAGCCCCCTCAACGGTGCCATCCACTTCTTCCGTGCCAGGAAACATCCACTCGTCGGCATCATAGAAATTACGGCTGTGGCGATAGATAGCGAATTCCCAGGCCTCCATGCTGCCCGTCCAGCGCAGACGACAGATTTCGGATGGACGACCACCGAAGCCAATCCGATCCAGGTAAAGGAAGCTGCCTTTGAAACGGGGGACATAGGTGCCCGTCGGCAGGGCGCTGGCTTTTGGCGCTTGCATCTCCATCACCCGCATCAGGCGGCTCATGGGGGATGGTTTGTCGGGGCGGACGTGCGCTTTGTTGAAGGCATCTATTCTGGCAATGACCTGTTCGCGGACGTCGTCGGGGATCGCTTTTTTTCTGGCCATGGTTCTAATCTCCTTCGAGAGTAGTGATCAGTGGCGAGTGATCAGTCATGCGGGAGCCTACTTCCTGGACAAACCTTTCCTCCTCAGGATAGTTGTAGCGGTCAGCCCAGGTATGGAGTTCATCGGGGTGAAAGCGCAAGGCAAACATTATGCTGACATAGAGAAAGGCAAAAATAGTCGTGTTCAGATCACCGGACAAAATACTCGTTGCGATGAATCTCAAGAAAGGCTTTCTCAGGCATGAATCGGTCTGGCAGTAATATGGGACGGTTACTGTAAACCATCAACCCTGTTATGACAACGTCATGGACAGTATAGGGCCGCAACGACGGGCTTACCATCACTTTGTAATCATCATCAATTGTCAAAAGCCCTACATCAAAAGCTTTGTCATGCAAAGCGCAAAGACACAAACCATTGCTGGGATTTAGGCGTAAGTCTTCGCGTCGAAAAAACCTTTGTCCTAACCGCACTTTTACTGATCGTTCCGTTTCGGTCGGCCCGTCTTGTTTCTTGTGCGGAGATTTGTAGACTTTTCCCTTTGCCGTATGATCTTCAACTTGAGCTTGTGGCTGCATTAAGGTCTCTAGCAAGTTTTCGCTTTGCAAAATGACCTTTTCCCAGTCGTTTTGCGCTTCGGTCCAGATCTGCTGCGCCAGTTTTCCGGGCGGGCGAAGACCACTAACGCCTCGGTCTTGATGGTATGGGTCAAGACTGGCAAAGTTACTGAGCTGCATGGCTACGGAACTCGGCGTGCGAGCCATCAAGTTGGCTAAATTGATCACTTTTGGGTTGTGTTGGTGAAACTGGCCAAAGGGTATCTTGTAGTATAGGTTGAGCGCCAGCAACAACTCTTCACGTGTCCACAATTTACCTCTGGCCATGTTTTCACTTATGTTTAGTAAACCATCATTATCTTAGTATAGGATTGCACAAGTGTATTCCGGAACCGGCTAAAGCCTCGACTCCGGAGGGGACGCTTTAGCGGGTTTTGCAAAGCGGAACAAAATTACGCAACACTATACTTAGCGATTAGTTTACACATTCCCCTATTTACTTCGACATAGCGTTTCGCAAGCGGTCAGTGAAGCCGGGACGCCGCGAATATTGCGTGTATAGCCCGTTGATGCGTGCCTGGAATTCGTCTGTCTGCCCCTGGTAGGCGGCTAACTGCTTCAGTTTAAGCAGTTGAGTCACGGCTTCGTCGTAGGCGCGGGCTTGTTTCTGGTCAATGAGTTGGTGCACCCAGCGCCAGATGTCATTTTCTTTCAGGGCCAGGGCTTCCATCTCCTGGGCGCGTTTGGCGGCGGCGGCGGCGCGGCGGCGGGCGGTTTCTGCCTGACGCAGGGCTTCAGCCTTTTCCCGCAGTTCGCCCACGGTGCGGGCGGCGGCGGACTGCCCGGCGCGCTGTGGCAGGGGCCGCCGGCGGTTGAATTGGAGCGACAGGTTCGCTTCTCCCTGCGCCAGGCGCAGCAGCCAGGCTTGTTGTTCCTGCGGGGACAGGGCGGCGATGGCTTGGGACAGGTCGGGGGCAGGGGTTGCTTTGCGTTGGCGGCTGCCGGCAGCAGCGACCTGGAGCAATTGGGGATCAATCCCAAACAAATCTATGAATGTCTGCAGCGGGGCGGTCAGCGATTGCAAGCCATCGGGAACGGGCGGCTCGGCTGCGTCATCTTCCAGCCAGCCGCCCTCTTCCGCCCCCACCAACCAGGCCAGGTACAATACGCGATAATCGCCGGTCAATATGGCCTGCCGCAACGGTATCAATTCATCCAGCGAACCCTCTCCTTCGACCCACTCTCCCGATGGCTCGTCCTGGCGCTCGAAACTGAGCAGTACGTAGTCGTCTACTTCTTCATAGCGCAGGTAATCTTCCACGCAGTAAGGGGCGATTTGGGTTACGTCCAGCAGGGATTTAGGGAAGCGAAAGGCGAGCTGGACGCTGCCCCAGTTAGCGATGTAGAACAGGGCATCGTAGTATTTAGCCAGGATTCCTTCGGGCGAGCCAGGGAAGTCGCTGTAATGATAGACAAAGACGGCGCGCGTGGGGTGCGGGTCTACGCGGCTGGACAGCCGGCTGACGGCTTTTTGTTCAGCCGGGGTTAAGGGGCGATCCAGGGCTTGGAATTCGTAGTATTGGTATTCGGACATGGGCGAGACCTGTGGTAGGCGGCGAAGAAATAATTAATGGGTGAATGGCGGTGAAGACACCGCTAGTGAAGACACCGCTGGTGAAGACACCGCTGGTGAATTGGTGAATGGCTAATGAGAAGCGCCGCTTCTTAAGAGCCGTTTGCTGTATTGTAGCATAAGTGGGCGGAGGGGGTATGCCGGCAATTACGTGGGGGAGTACGCCGAATAAGGCAGCTTTTCCAGGTCATCTCACAACAGGTTATGGCTGAATTAGAAACCATCACGGTACAACTTCCAGCGAAGCTGGTTCAGGAACTCAACGCAGCCGGGCAATCTGTCATGGCAGATCTGTTGCAGCGTGGTCTACGCGATCTGTACATCGAGCAGGCGCTAGAACAGTATCGGCGGGGGAACATAAGCTTTGGCGCAGCAGCGGCACAGGCTGGTCTGACACAGTCCCAAACGGCTCTTGTGAGCCGTGCCAGGCAAGGGGTGTTAGGGTCGTGGTTATTTAAGGTGGTTATGCCCCTTGCCTGGCACGGGGGATAGAGTCCCGCAAAACCCAAAAGAAGAACCAGAAAAAAATCTTCGCGTTCTTTGCGTCTTGGCGGTAAATTCTCTTATTCGCAGGAAAGATGAGTATCAGGGAGCGCGGTGTTGGAGGTGCAGCAGACGCAGGAGACGATCCCATCCTTGTTTAATCTGGAAGGAGCGGGCGCGCCAGGTGCCGACGATGCCGTAGGGGAGGAACATGACCAGGCCGATGTAGATGAGACCGAGGAGGGAGTTGGCGATTTCGCCAAACCAGCGGTCGAGGAAGAATTCGAGCAGGCGGAAGACGGCGGCGCCGAAGAGGGCGCCGCTGAGCGTGCCCACGCCGCCGATGAGGATCATGAGCAGGGCGGCGACGGTGTAGCCCAGGCTGGCGACGTTGGGGCTGACGATGGGCTGGTGCAGGGCGTGCAACATGCCGGCAAATGCCGCCGCCGCCGAGGAGAGGAGCAATGCCACCAGCTTAAAGGTGAAGGTGTTGTAGCCAAGCATCAGGGCGCGGTTTTCGTTTTCGCGGATGGCAATGCAGACGCGCCCGGTGGGAGAGTCCACAAAGCGGCGGTAGACCAGGTAGACAAGGACGGTGGCCAGCAGGGCAATGACGTAGAAGCGGAAACGGGCGGTGTTGGTGTTGAGCAGGGCGGGCACAATCACCCCTTGCAGCCCCACGTCCGCGCCGGTGTATGCCGCCAGGTCGCTGGAGCGCACGACAATGCTGAACACCGACGCCAACCCCAGCGTCACCAGGGCAAAGGTGATGCCCTTGACGCGGGGCAGCACCAGGGCAAACAGCAACGCCTGGACAATGCTGGCGACGATCACCGCCAGCAGCGTCTGCCCCAGCCCCCAGCCCATCGTTTTCAGGGCAATGCCGGTGGCGTAGGCGCCGACGGCGAAGAACATGGCGTGCCCAAAGGAGAGCAGCCCGGTCACGCCCAGGATCAGGTCGTAACTGATGGCGTAAATCGCCAGGATAAAGACCTCAATCAACAAGCCCTGCATGAACTTGGCGTTACCCGTTTCGCTGGCCAGGACGTTGGCGGGGGTTTGCCCATCCAGCAAAGCCGCCAGAAAGGGCAGCGCCAGCAGCAGCAGGGTCAGCGCCAGCCAGCCGGCGTTGTTTTTAAGCCAGCCAGAGCGGCTGGGGGGATAGGGGTTTGTGGCTGCGCTCATAGGCGTCGCTCCAAATGCTTTGGGTGAGGCGCGTCTGGAGGAAAGGGGGAGAATAATTAATTGTTGTCTTTTCTTCTCCCCACCAGACACACGCCTTTTCTCATTCATTCCGACCAAATAGACCGTTGGGCAGGATAAGCAAAATAATGACCATCAACAGGACGGTGGATGCCGGCACTAGCGGCGGCGACGGCTTGAACGGTTCCGCCAGAAAGGGCAGGTTAATGCCAATCTGCCCGTATTTGATAATGAACTGCTGCAAAAGCCCTACCAGCACCGCCCCCGCCGCCGCGCCGGGGAAGCTGGTGAGGCCGCCGATAGCCAGGGCAATCAGCGCCAGCAGCAGCAGGCGCGTGCCCATGTCGTTGGAGAGGCCAATGGAGGGGGCCGCCAGCACGCCGCCCAGCGCCGCCAGCGCCACGCCCAGGGCAAAGACCAGCGTAAAGACGCGGCGCACGTTGATGCCCAGGGCTTCCACCATTTCGGCGTCTTGCACGCCGGCGCGGATGATCATGCCCAGGCGGGTGCGCTGCAACAGCAGCCAGACGGCAACCAGCACGATCACGCCTACCAGGATGATGAAGACTTCGTTGTAGGTGCGAATACGCCCGTCAAAGAGGAGGATGGTGGAGCATTGGTGCGCCAGCAGGTCGCTCAGGGTGACCGCCGGGCAGCCGTCGCCTGTGCCGTTAAACAGGGCGGCTTTGGGCATGGTAAATTCGGGGCGGCCCCAGATGGCGCGCACCAGTTCCACGCCAATGAAGCTGAGGCCCAGGGTGAGCATGATCTGGTAGATGGGGCGGTCGTAGAGGGGGCGGATGAGGGTGGATTCGATTAAGCCGCCCAGAACAAAGCCCACGCCGGTGGCCACGGCCATGGACAGGAAGAAACGGGCGGTGGAGTTCATGGTGAACAAGGCGGCGGTGAGGGGGTCATTGCCGGCATAAAAAGCCACGCCCGCCGCCGCCAATGCCGCCGCCCACAACAGCGGGCGGCGAGGCAAGCGGGCCGTGGGCGCGCCGCCGCCGCGGCGCAGCCCCAAACCGACGATGGCTGCGCCCAGCAGCGCCCCGCCCAACAGGACGCCCAAAATGCCGGCAATTGGCGCAATCTCGGTGAACACGGCGGCTGCCGGCATTTGCAGCGTGCCCTGGTCCAATGCCAGGGCAAACGCCCCCGGACTCTGGGCAAAGGCGTCTGGGTTCCAGATAGCCAGGGGAAACCGGGGCAGGGTCAAAGCCAGCGTCGCCAGCGCCGCCGCCAGCGCCGCCCAGGGCCACAGCCGGGCGACCTGCGGCGACAAAGACAGGCGGCTGAGCAGCGCCCGCTGCCAGGGCATCAAAGCCAGACCTGCCGCCAGCAGCAGCAGCGGCGGCAGCACGTCTATGAAGGTGTCCGGGCGCACGTACACCGTCCAGCCCACATACGCGCCCACCATGAACAGTTCGCCATGCGCCAGGTTGAGCACGTCCATTAAGCCCAAAATGAGGGACAGTCCGGCCGCCACCAGAAAGGTGACCGCCCCCACCGACAGGCCGCGCAGCACGGTGATGGCCCAGTCTTCGGACTCCATGCCTTGCAGGGCGGTCACAAACAGGAAAGCCAGCGCCGCCAGGGTGATCAGGCGCGTCCGGTTTTTGCGCAAAGTTTCCATGCGTTCCTCCACTAGAAACCGAGTTTTTCCAAAAAACTCGGTTTCTAACAGCCCCCTCAGGCGGCGCCCAGGTAGCGGTGGATGGTTTCTTTGTCGTTGACCAGGTCAGCCATTAAGCCATGTTGGACGGAGCGCCCTTCTTCGATGATGACGTAATGCTGCGCCAGGCGGCTGGCGACAATGAAGTTTTGCTCCACCAGCAGCACGGTCGTTTCCGCGGAAAGCTGGCGAATGGCTTCCATCATCTGCTCGATAATCACGGGGGCCAGCCCTTCGCTGGGTTCGTCAATCAGCAGCAGTTTGTTGTCCGGCACCAGGGCGCGGGCTACCGCCAGCATTTGCTGCTGCCCGCCGGAGAGGTTGGCGCCGGATAGTTTGATCAACCGCTGCAAGTCAGGAAAAAGGCTGAAAATGAAGGCTTCCTTGCGGGCAAAGTCTCCTTTGCGCCGTTCGGCAATGCGCAGGTTTTCGGCCACGCTCAGGTCGCGGAAGATGGCGCGGTGTTCGGGCACAAAGCCGATGCCCAGGGCGGCAATGTCAAAACTGCGTCGCCCCTGGATTTCTTGCCCGTTGAAGATGATTTTGCCGGCACGCGGCGGCGTCAACCCCAGCACCGATTTCAACGTGGTTGTCTTGCCCGCCCCGTTCCGCCCCAACAGAGCCACAATGCTGCCTGCCGGCACTGTCAGCGACACCCCTTCCAGAATGTGAAATTGACCAATGAAGGTGTGAATGTTTTGGACTTCGAGCATAAGACAGTGATGAGTGATCAGTGAACAGTGATGAGTGATCAGTGATGAGTGATCAGTGATGAGTGGCTCTCACTGACCACTGACCACTGTTCACTGACCACTTATCTCATATAAGCCGCCGAGGTAGGCGGTTTGTACGGTTTCGTTGGCAGCGATTTCGGCGGGGGCGCCTTCCGCCAGGACGCGCCCCTGGTGCATGACGGTGATGCGGTCGGAGACGCTCATGACCACGTTCATGTTGTGCTCCACCAGCATCACCGTTTTCTGACCGGCGGCTTGAATCTGTTGGATCAGGGCCAGCAGTTCGGGCACTTGCTCGGAAGCCATGCCCGCGGTTGGTTCGTCCAGCAGCAGCAGTTCGGGGTCGGGGGCCAGGATCATGCCCAGTTCCAGCTTGCGCTGGTCGCCGTGGGGGAGGGTACGTGCCGGCATCAATGCCCGCTCTTGCAACCCTACCTGCGCCGCCACCACCCAGGCGCGCTCCTCATACTGGCGGAAGCGGCGGTGCGATTGGAACAGGCGGAAGTTATCTTTGCCCAACGCCTGGCAAGCCAGCCGGATATTCTCCAGCACCGTCAGGTTGGGGAAGATGTTGGTAATTTGAAAGGAGCGCCCGATGCCCAGATGGGCGGTGCGATGCAGCGGCAGGTTGGTGATGTCTTGCCCTTTGAAGAGAACCTGACCGCCGGTAGGTGGGATGTTGCCGCTGAGCAGGTTAAAGAACGTGGTCTTGCCGGCGCCGTTGGGACCGATGATCGAGTGCAGGCTGCGCGCCTTCACTTGCATCGTCACGTCAGCCACAGCCACCAACGCCCCAAACTCGCGGCGCAGATGACGGGTTTCCAGGATGATCTCATCCGGCATCGGGTGTCTCCGGGGAGTGATGAGTGGTGAGTGGTGAGTGGTCAGTGAAAGGCTTTCACTGGTCACTGTCCACTGACCACTGTTCACTGACCACTCAAACTACCGTAGGGCAGGTCGCCGCAGCGGTCTTGGAGGGTTTCGGGCAGCAGGCAGGGCACGTCGGGGCGGTTCGTTTCTACCAGTTCAAAGAACTTGAATTCTGGATCGGTCACGTTCAGCAGCTTGACGATATACATATCCTGCATAGCCACATGGTCTTCGGCGCGGATGGTGATCAGACCCTTGGGGCCCTGGAACTCCATGCCTTCCATCACGGGGATGAGGGCGGCAGCGCTGGCGTCGCCGCCCGTCTGCTTCAAGGCTTCCACAATCAGGATGGCGGCGTTCATGCCATCGGCGTCGAACAAGTCAGGCGGCGTGCCAAAACGGGTAACCGATTCTTCCACCAGCCAATCGTTGATGGGGTTGTCGGGCAGGGTGTAATGGTAGAGGATGCCGCTGGTGCTGCCAATGGCGTTGGCGTAGAAAACGGGCATGACCACGTTGTCCACGAAGCCAGAAGCCAGCGCCATCTCATCCAACACGCCCAGGTCGGTAGCGCCTTGCAGCAGGGGCACAAAGC
>JAGVTM010000190.1 GCA_019136785.1 Chloroflexota bacterium
GGCAAAGAAAGCGTCCAGCGATCTGTTGGCGCTTTCTTCCATCACTGCCTGGAACTGCGCCTGGGAAGCCGTCCCGCCGCCATAACGGGCAAAATAGGCGCGCAAACCATTAAAGAAAGCCGCATCCCCCACCTCTTGCCGTAAGGCGTGCGCCAACATAGCCCCCTTAAAGTAGGTCTCAAAGCCAAACAGGGAGGCTGGCGGCGGCGCCGAAAGGGGGTAATTATTGTTGTTGCCGGCAACCGCCGAAGCCACCCCGGCCATTTCCAGTTCCAACCCCTCCGGATCGTCCCGGTTCTCCCACATCAACTGCACATACGTGGCAAAACCCTCATTACGCCACATGTCGCCCCAGGAATCGAGGCTGACCCAATCGCCAAACCACATATGCGCCATCTCGTGCACCATCGTCCTTCGGCCCAACATGTGCGTGGAAAGAAGAACGAGCGTCTGCGTTTCCATAGACAGACCCGGCAAATTGACGGTCACATACCCAAACGTTTCAAAGGGATAGGGGCCAAACAACTCGCTCATCCAGGCCAGAGCGGCTTCGTTGACCCCCGCATACTCCTGAAAAGCCGCCACCGAGTCCGCAAACAGGTAATGGCGCAGCGGCGTACCATTCTCCGCCACGCTCTCCAACAAAACGTAATCCCCCACCGCCACCACTGCCAGATACGACGCCATGGGATAATGATGCTCCCAGACAAAGCGCGTTTGCGCCCCCAATGCCTCCTGAGCCACCAGCAAACCATTCGCCACGCCCGTCAGCCCGGTGGGAACGCTCAACTCCAGGCGAAAAGTCGCCTTGTCGCGTGGATGATCGTTAGCCGGAAACCAGGCGCGCGCCCCATCCGGTTCGGCAAAAGCAAACATCGTTCCGTCGCCAGGATAGTTGAAGCCCAACGTCTCCGCGGCAGGAATATAGGGCGAATGAAAGGGCTGCGGCTCGCCCTCATAAGCCACGTTGATAACCAGCGGCGTGCCCGCCAGTCTGGCAAAGGGCAAGTCAATGATCAGCTTGCGCGCCTCGCGGCTGTAGCTGGCGGGGATCCCATCCACCGTTAACGCTGTAATCGTGAACCCAACAAAATCGAGTGAAAGCTGTGACAGCGGGTCCATCTGGCTCTTAGCCACAATCGTCGCCTCGCCGCGAATGAAGCGCACCGCCGGATCTAGCTGAAAGCGCAGCGTGTAATGCTCAACGTCATATCCCAGGTTGCCCAATTCGGGCATGTACGGATCGCCGATGCTGCGCAGGCCCATGCCGGCAGCCTGAGGCGCTATAGTTGCCACAACAGCAGTCGCAGTCGCCGGCGGGGCGCTCATAGCCGCAGCCAGTGTGGGCGTGGCCCGCTGCACCGCCGTAGGCGTAATCAGTAATGGCTCGGTCGCCCCTCCCGTGGGGACACCTCCTGTGGGAGCAGCCCCTGGCGCGGCGCTGGCATTGCAGCCCAACGCCGCCACAGCCGCCGCCAGCCAGATGACCGCCAACCACCCCAGACGCTTCAGACCTGTTTGCATTCTACCTCCATGTCAAGTAACGTTATGGCGTCAAAATCGCGCGGCAGATGGGTATCGCTTACCCTACTCTGCCGGCAGCGTCGCTATCAATCCATGTTCACCGGGCAGCGCCCAATCGCCGACGCGCCATGTCTTTACCCTATAAGCCTATCCTTCGTTCGCTGGATTTTCAACCCGTCATTCATCAAGGGCAACAAATGTGGCTGCTGCGCGATCCCTTGCAGCTTAGTCCGCAGCAGTTGATCTTTCCCACCGCCCTGGCGCAAATGCTCTTCTTTTGCGATGGCACGCGCACGCTGCCGCAAATCCATCACGACTTCAGCCAGCATTTGGGCATGCCCATTGACTTCCACATCGTCCACGACACGCTGGCGCACCTGGACGAAGCCTGCCTGCTGCACAACGAACGGGCGCAGGCAGCCGAAACGGATTTACTGATCCGTTATCGCGCGCAGCCGCACCGTCCGCCGGCGCTGGCGGGATTGAGCTACCCGGCGGCGGCGGCTGATTTACGCGCCTATTTCGCCGAATTTACGGCTGGCGTGACGCCCCGCCAGACAGATACATCCCCCTGGCGCGGACGCGGCATCATCTCGCCACACATTGATTACCTTCGCGGCGGCTCTGTCTATGCCCAAACGTGGGCGCACGCCGCCGCCGCTGCGCGCGAAGCCGATCTGATCGTCATTTTAGGCACAGACCACAACGGGGGCCAGGCACTCACCCTGACAGAAAAACCATACGCCACGCCGTTTGGCGTGCTGCCCACCGATACCGGGTTGGTTGGCAGACTGGCGGCAGCCATTGGACAGGACTTCGCCTTTGCCAGCGAGCTAAACCACCGCCAGGAGCATTCAGTGGAGTTATCGGCAGTCTGGCTGCATTATGCGCTTGCCGGCACACAACCATGCCCCATGATTCCCGTCCTCGTTGGCTCCTTCCACCGCTTTGTCGCCAATGGGCATCATCCCGCGCAAGACGAACGGCTCAATCGTTTTATTGGCGTGCTGCAGCAAGAAAGCCTGGGCAAAAAAGTAATGGTAGTGGCCTCGGTTGATCTGGCTCACGTTGGCCCCGCTTTTGGGGACGATTTCGAAATGGACGCGCCGCGGCGGGCGGCGCTGGCGCAGAGCGACAGGCGATTGCTGGCGGCGATTATGGCGGGGGATGCGGCGCGGTTTTATGGGGAAATTGCCGGCATTCAAGACCGCAACCGCATCTGTGGCTTTGCCCCCATCTACCTGCTGCTGCGCTATCTGGAAGCCACCCAGGGGCAAGAAATCGCCTACCAACACTGCCCCGCGGACAATGAGGACAACTCCCTCGTCTCCATCTGCGGCGTCTTGCTGGAATAGCCCCCGGCGGCGTAGCGCCGCCGGCAACATCTGTCTTATCCGTTCCACAACCATTCATAAAGGCCACAGGAGCGGCAGCAGCAGCAGCACCACCAACAGCAGCGCCAGAACCAACGGCAGCCCCACTCTGACGTAATCAGTCACGCGGTAGCCGCCCGGCCCCATCACCAAAATGTTGGCAGGATGTCCCACTGGCGCCAGGAAGCTGGTACAAACGGCTACCGCTACCACCATCAACATGGCGTAGGGCGACAAGCCCATATCCACCGCCGTCGTCAGGGCGATGGGAGCCACCAGCAGGGCCACAATGGCGTTAGGCATTATTTGAGAACCCAAAACGGTGAGAAAGAAAATGCCGGCAATCACCGCCATCTCTCCCCACGGCCCCACCATCTCCACCACCTGTTGCGCCAGAAATCCTGCCAGCCCCGTTGTCTGCATGGCGGCGCCCAGCGGCGCCATGCCCGCGATTAAAAACACCGCCTTCCACTCCACAAAACGGTATGCCTCGTCCATTGTGAGACAACCCGTCAATACCATCAACGCCGCCCCGATGACGGCTGCAATGGAAATGGGCATCCACTGCAGCAGCGCCGCGAACACCACCAGCGCCATAATGCCCACTGCCAGCGGCGCTTTCGTCCGTCGTGGCGGCTCTTGCAGCGCCTGCGTCAGCACCAGAATATCCGGGTCATCCGCCAGCAGCCGCAGCCGCCGCCATGGGCCATACACCAGCATGGCATCCCCAAACCGCAGCGGCAGTTCTCGCAGCGCCTCTTGTTGAAACGCTTCCCCTGCCCGCCACAAAGCCAGCACGCTTAGACCATACCGGTCACGAAACCGCAATTGGCTCAGCGTCTGCCCTACCAGGCGGCTATGCGGCGACAACATGATCTCCAAAACACCAACCGCTTCTGATTGCACTTCACCCAACCCCAGCGGCGTTTCCACTTCCAGGCGCAGACCACGCAGCGCATCCAGCGCCAGCAGATCAGCGCTCTCGCCCCGCACCAGCAGCCGGTCTCCCGCTTGCAGCGCCAGGTCAGGCATGGTAGGCGGCAGAGTGTCCCCATTGCGCACCACCGCCAGAACCACCAGGTTAAAAGCGTCCCCCAACCGGCTCTGCTGCAACGTCTTCTGCACCAGCAGGGAATCTGCCGGCACATCCAGCACAAACAGGTCTTCATGCAGGCTGTATAAAGCCCCTTGCGCGACGCTTTCTATGGCAAATCCCGGCTGCCCGGCCAGCCGCCCCAGCTCACCTTCTCCGCCTTGCACCAGCAATTTATCGCCCGCTTGCAGCGGCGTATGCGCCAGCGGCGTGTCCAACCGCTTCCCTTCGCGCCACAAAGCCAACACATTGAGACCCAGGCGGCGGCGAAAAGCCATTTGGGTCAGCGTTTCGCCCAAATGCGGATTGTCAGGCAATACGAAAACGTCCGCCAGGCGAGCATCTATCGCCGTCAGCAGACTGGGGTCAGGCGTCTCTGCCCGCAAATGCGCGTAACTCCCCTGGCTTAATGCCGTCAACCACTGCGGCTTGCCAGCTACAATAAGCTGGTCGCCAGCATGGATAGTCGTTTCTGGCGACGGCGCAAAGCTCGTCTGTCCATCACGCATGATGCCCACCACGTTCAAACCAGACGCCGTGCCCAGACGACTTTCGGCTACTGTTTTGCCGGCAATCAACGAACCCGCCGGCACGTGAACGCGAAACAACTGCCTTTCCAGTTCATAAAACTGCGCCAGATCCGTGCCGGCAGCCGCCGGCGCCGGCAGTTGGCGCGTGGGCAGCAGTCGCCGCCCCCACAAAAGCATGTAGGCGATGCCCACCAATAAAACCGCCAGCCCCAACGGCAAGAAGTCAAAGAACTGGAAAGCCGGCAGCCCTCGCTCGCGCAGCGCATCGCTGATCAGCAAGTTGGCTGGGGTGCCAATTAACGTCAGTGTGCCACCCAACAGACAGGCAAAAGCCAGCGGCATAAGCAGCCGCGCCGGCGGACGGTTGGCGCGGCGGGCAATGTCCATCACCACCGGCAGCAGCAGCGCCGCCACCGCCACATTGTTCATCACAGCAGATAAAATGCCGGCAGTCAACATAATCACAAACAGCAGTCGCGCTTCCCCGGTCCCTGCCAGCCGCAGGATCTGCTGCCCAACGCGATCCGCCACCCCCGTGCGCGACAGTCCCCCGCTCAAAATAAACAAAGCCCACACGGTCACCACCGCCGGGTTGCTAAAGCCGGCCAACGCCTCAGCCGGCGTTACCAGACGGGTCAACGCCAGGCTGCCCAGCACCAGCAAAGCCACCACATCCACTCGCCATCGCTCTGTGACAAAGAGGAACGCCGCGCCCAGCAGAATGAGCAGCGCCAGCAGCATCTCTGTTGTCATAGTCGGGCCTCCATGTAAAATGTCATCTTGACATATCAAAATTTTGTTGTATTATTGCAACAATCAGAATTGTTGTAATGTCCCACATTATATCATGAGTAAAGAATTTCTCTTAGACAATTACGCTGGCGTTGACGAGATCGGTCAACGACTACGCATCCATCCCGAATCTGTCAGGCGGCTGATCCGGCAGGGGAAACTGCCGGCAATCAAATTCGGCAACAAATGGCTGGTAGACAAAACCACTCTGGAACAGTTCGCCAACCATTACGACCCTCGCCCAGGTAATAAAGCCACGCTGTTTTAGCCGCCAGGTAAAACAGGGTGTAATGGCCCAAGCCTTCTGGAATTGAGTTGCACAGAATAGAGAGGATAACATGGTTCGAGAAGTAGGCATGGAAAATTCTGCCCGTATTCGTGTTGTCGGCGTAGGCGGCGGCGGCAGCAACGCCGTTAACCGCATGATTGAAGCGGACGTCAGCGGCGTTGATTTCGTTGCCGTGAATACCGATTCACAGGCGCTGCTGTTGTCTGCCGCGCCCACCCGCATCCGCATTGGCGAAAAGTCCACGCGCGGGCTGGGCGCCGGTGGTCACCCGGAACAGGGCGAAAAAGCAGCCAACGAATCCATTGAGGATTTGTACGAGGTGCTCAAAGGGTCCGACATGGTCTTCGTGACTGCCGGCATGGGCGGCGGCACAGGCACAGGCGCCGCCCCCGTCATTGCCAGAGTGGCCCGCGAGCAAGGCGCGCTGACCATCGGCATTGTTACCCGTCCCTTCGCCTTTGAAGGCAGCAAACGTGGCTTGTCTGCCGACCAGGGCATTGAAAAACTCAAAGAATACGTGGACACCCTGATCATTATCCCCAACGACCGCCTGCTGGAGTTGACGGATAAGCGCATGTCCCTCACAGACTCCTTCCGCATGGCGGACGACATCTTGCGCCAGGGCATCCAGGGAATCAGCGAGCTAATCACCGTTCCCGGCCTGATCAATCTGGACTTCGCCGACGTCAAAGCCATTATGACCCAGGGCGGCGCCGCCTTAATGGCTGTCGGTCATGGTGAAGGCGAAAACCGGGCGCGCACGGCGGCGCAGCAAGCCATCGGTTCCCGCCTGCTAGACGTCACCATTGACGGCGCGCAGGGCATACTGTTTAACATCACGGGCGGGCGGGATTTGAGCCTGTTCGAAGTCAATGAAGCGGCTCAGATCATCCGCGAAACGGCTCACCCGGACGCCAACATGATTTTTGGCGCGGTAATTGATGAAAACATGGGCAGCAAGGTGCGCCTGACGGTGATTGCCACCGGCTTTGAGCACAGCCGCCCCAGCCGCCGCCAGGTATTGGCCAGTTCCATGCCCATGCCATCGCGCCAGGTCCCGCCGCGCGCCGCCGCCCCACCCGCTGCGCCAACGGCTGCCCCGCCGGCAGCAGAGCCGGCCCCGGCGGAAACAGACAAAAGCAAGTTCTCGCCCGCCAATCTGGACATCCCCGCCTTCCTCCGCCGCCGCTAACTGCCGGCATCCCCGCCTCCAATCACACAGGGCGGCGCTCCCCCCAAGGATCTGCCGCCCTCTTCCCTTCCCCCTCCATTAACAATTCACCCATTCACCCATTCACCAATTAATTATTTTATTCCTTCCCCTCCAGGCTCTCCCTCTTCCAACCCCACCCTATATGATACCCGCCGCAAAAGTGCTATACTTAAGTCCATGTCGCGGCAGCTCAAGGAGTACGACGTCCAGTATACGTTTCAAGTGGCGCAGCAGGCGAGCGAAGCGGTTACCGAATTCTTGCTAACCACCTTCCCGCACACAGTCGCCGTGCACAACGTAGAAGCGGACCCCGCCTACCAGGAGCACGACATTGACCTGCTGTGGACCGTACAAACAAGAGAGGGAGACCTGCGTGTTTTTCTGGTGGAGGTAAAGGGAGACCGCTATCACCGAACAGGCAACTTCTTCTTTGAAACCATCAGCAACGAGCAGAAGCAAACGCCAGGCTGCTTCCTGTATACCAAAGCCGATTACCTGTTCTATTACTTTGTGGAGATTAGCCGCCTCTACAGCCTGCCCCTGGCGCAGGTGCGCCCCTGGTTCCTCG